>JAFYNU010000404.1 GCA_017547975.1 Clostridia bacterium | reverse complement strand
GATCCCCAGAGCGTGGATCAGAAAATCCTTCAGGTCCCACCACCAGAAATCCAGCGCGCAGTTCCCCTGGCCGGCGTCCCGCCGGGCGTAGCCTGCCACCTTGTGGAAGGAATCCTTTTCGGTATCCTCAAAATCCATGTGGTAAAACTCAAACGCTCCCATTTCGCATTGTAAAATAGTCGTGGTATAATAGATACCTCCTTCGGCCCGGTGGTCGAAGTAGCGGTAGGCCAGGGTCAAAAGAAGAATCAGGACCGAAAAGCCCAGAATGACCAGGGCCATCTCCCCGAAGGAGGAGCCGCCGCCGATGCGGTCGATGAGCTCCTTGGAAAACAGGGAATTCACCAGGGGGCGCACCACCTGGATGGGTGCCTGGGCCAGCACCCAAAAAATAAAGAGCCGATTGAGCTTCCATTGGTATTTTGCCGCCCACAGAAGAGAGGAAAGGCGGCTGTATTTACGCTTTGGCTTTTTCACGTGGATCACTTCCTTCCGATGATAGCATAGCACAGGTCAAAACAAAAAGGTGCAAATTGAAACCAAATGTCGAAAATTTGATGTCAATTGCACATTGTGCTTTCTATTGGGGCAACAGAACCTCAGTGGAAAAGGCTCCGTCCTCTGAAGCCCGGGTCAGGTAGCCCCCGTATTTTTCCACAATGGCATCAATGCGGGATAGCCCCAGTCCGTGACCCTCCCCCTTGGTGGTGGTGAGCTTTTGGGTCTTTGAGGTGCCGGTGGAATTGGTCAGAATCAGGTAGAGGTAGTGCCCCTTCATTTCCATGTATAGCCGGATGAGCCGTTCTTCCTTGGGCAGATTCATGCAAGCCTCCATGGCATTATCCAGAAGGTTGCTGATCAGGATGCAAAGATCCAGCTCGGAAACGGTCAGGGACACCGGAATCTTGGCTTCCGCCTTCACGGTGATCTCCCGCTTGGCGGCCAGGGAAAGCTTGCTGTTGAGGATGGCATCCGCCATTTTGTTGCCGGTTTTGATCACTGTTTCCACGTGGGTCAGATCGTCGTCCAGCATATCCAGATATTTGTCGATCTCCCCGTAGTCCCCGTTTGCGGCGTGAACCTTCATGGTTTGGATGTGGCTTCGGTAATCGTGCCGCCAGCCCCGCATTTTGGTGTACATCAATTCCACTTCATCGTAGTATTTTTGCAGCAGCTCGGCTTCGAAGGCGGCCACCCGCTTTTCAATCAGCTTGGAAAACAGCATGGTTCCTCCTTACAAATAGCGAATCAGGGCGGCGTGCACCCCGTCGTAGCTTCCCCGGCTCAGGGGCAGGGTGTCCCCGTTTACCATGGTCACGTCGGTGCGGCTGATCCTGCGGACGTATTTCAGCGAAACGATGAAGCTCCGGTGAATCTTAAAAAAGGTCTCGTCCAGCTCCCGGCTCATGGCCAAAAGGGTCATCCGGGTGCGCAGTACCTCCCCGGGGGTGTGGATGAGAAGGTGCACGTTTTGCGCCTCCACGTATAGGATGTCCCCCAGGGGAACCTTCACGTCCCCATCGGCGGTGGCAATCAGCACCGATCGCAGGCGGTAAGCCAGATTTTGACACGCCCGGTCCAGCACCGGCCACAGCTTTCCCCCATCCACCGGCTTGATCAGGTAGTGAAGGGCCGAAACGTCAAATCCATCGCTGAAATATTCGTAGTAGGCGGTGACAAACACGATCTGCAGGGTGTGATTGGTTTTGCGGATGGCTTTGGCAAGCTCCACCCCGCTCATGCCTGGCATTTCCACGTCCAAAAGGAGCAGGTCGAAATCCCCCTCTTCCTCAAAGGCAAACAGAAAGGCCTCGGCAGAGGGATATTCCCGAAGCTGGGTC
>JAFYNU010000403.1 GCA_017547975.1 Clostridia bacterium | reverse complement strand
TGTTCCTGGAGTTTTCCGGCGAGGAAGAAACCGAAAACTACGTCCGTACCCTGGATTTTCAAAAAGCCCTTGCGGAAGCAAGCTATACCCAAAACGGTAAAAAGTCCAGGAGGACCGCTTTTGCGTCCCATCCTGCGGGGGTGGCGGTTTACAAGGCAGAATCGGAAGAAGCCTTTGACCTGACCCTTTCCATGACGTCTCCCCTGCGCTATCGGGTGGAGGCTCATGAAACCCGGCTTGCCATGACTGCCGAAGCTCCCAGTTATACCGACCGTCGGGATCCGCATCCCTTCTACCGCTATCTGGACGACGATGCCCATCGGGGGATCCAGATCTATGCGGCCCTGGAGGTGAAGACCGATGGCTGGATCAAGGCCAGGGGCGACAAGCTGGAAATTCAAAAGGCACGGCGGGTAGAACTCTATTTCTCCACCGCCACAAGCTTTGCGGGGCCCGACAAGCATCCCTACCTGGAAGGAAAGGATCCCAAGCCGGTGGTGAACCGCCGCCTTCTGGTTGCCCTGCAAAAGGGATACGATGCGCTGAAGGAGGAACACGTTGCCGACCACCGGAGCTTCTACGACCGGGTGGAACTGGATCTTGGAAGTGATGGGAAGGAAAACGAATCCACCTACGACCGTCTGCTGAATTTCATGCAGGACAAAAAGGACGTTGGTCTTTATACCCTGCTTTTCAACTTTGGCCGTTACCTGCTGATTGCCTCCTCCCGGGCGGGTACCCAGCCCACCAACCTGCAGGGCATTTGGAACGATGAGCCCAACCCGCCCTGGAATTCCAACTATACCACAAATATCAACACCGAAATGAACTATTGGCCCGCTCTGCCCACCGCCATGCCGGAATTGACAGAACCCATTAACCGCATGGTGGACGAACTCCGGGAAAACGGACGGAAAACCGCAAAGCTCTTCTACAATGCCGGCGGTTTCACGGTGCACCACAACAGCGACCTGTGGCGCCACACCGTGCCGGTGCAGGGGCAGGCGGTGTGGTCCTTCTGGCCGATGGCCTCCGGGTGGATGTGCCGGCATCTTTACGAATACTACGAATACACCCTGGACCTGGATTTTCTGCGGGACAAGGCCTATCCGGTTATGGCGGATGCGGCCCGCTTCTACCTGGACGTTCTGACCGACGATGGGGAAGGCAACCTGGCTCTGGTGCCCTCCACCTCCCCGGAAAATACCTTCTATTTCAAGGGGAAGCCGGTGAGTGTATCGAAAACCACCACCATGACCATGACCATCATCCGGGAGCTGTTTTTGAACCTTTTGGAAACCGAAAAGCTTTTGGGTTTGAACCGCTGTACCCCCGAACTGGAAGCGGTGCTTCCCAAACTCTGGCTCCCCAGGATTGGGTCCCGGGGTCAGCTTTTGGAATGGGCTGAGGAAGTGGAGGAGGTGGAACCCCACCATCGCCACACCAGTCATCTCTACGGTCTCTACCCGGCGGGTCTCTTTACCGAAGAGGACACCCCGGAGTACTTCGCCGCCTGCAAACGCACCCTGGAAGAACGGGGTGACGACGGTACCGGCTGGAGCCTTGGGTGGAAGATCAACTTCTGGGCCAGGCTCAATGATGGCGATCACGCCAAAATCATGCTGGACAATCAGCTCCGGCTGAAGGATCCCATGGTTGCGGAAGGAAGCAGCCTGCCTGCAGCGGCCCTTCTGGCCTACAACGGCGGCGGTACCTACGCCAATCTCTTCGATGCTCACCCGCCCTTCCAGATTGACGGCAACTTCGGCTGTACCGCCGGCATAGCAGAGATGCTGGTGCGAAGCATTGGCAAGAAGATCACCCTTTTGCCCGCTCTCCCCACCGATTGGAAGACCGGTTCCCTGAAGGGGATTGCCGTGAAGGGCAACATGACCCTGGATATCGCCTGGAAGGACGGCGTCCTGGAAAGCTACCTGGTTCACGGTGAGCAAAAGGACTACGAAATCTGGTATGCGGGCAAGCGGCTTGCCTGAAAAATAAAAAAGAAAGAGAGAGTTGATTATGAATCCCGAAATCAAACCCGTCATTCCCCCTGAATACAAACCCCTTTCCCCCTGGGCCTATTTTGGCTACAACCTGCTCTTCTCCATTCCCCTGGTGGGCTTTATCTGCCTTTTGGTGTTCGCTTTTGGGGGCGGCAATAACGTAAACCTGAAAAATTACGCCCGCTCCTTCTTCTGCTCCCTGCTTTTGGCGTTGATACTGGCAATCGTTGCGGTTGTCCTGGTCACCGCTCTGGGGGTCACCGGCGCAGTTCTCGGCGAATTCTGATTTTTCGTAAATTGCCGGAAAAAATATGGTACCCTCTTGCGGAATAGCGCAAAGAGTGTTATAATGATGGCAGTTGATATTTCAAGTCCCGCCCACCGGGCGGGGAGAAAGAAAGGAAGTACATTATGGTAACCATTCGCGACGTGCGTGCAATCTGCACCGCCCCCGAAAGAATCAACCTGATCGTTGTCAAGGTCGAAACCAGCGAACCGGGCCTCTACGGTCTGGGCTGCTCCACCTTCGCCTACAGACACGAACTGGTGGAAGCCTTCATCAACAACTATCTCAAGCCCCTGCTGGTTGGCAGAGACGTTTCCCAGATTGAAGACCTCTTCCAGATGATGATGCACAACTCCTACTGGCGTAACGGCCCCATCACCAACAACGCCATCTCCGGTGTTGATATGGCTCTGTGGGATATCAAGGGTAAGATGGCCAACATGCCTGTTTACGACCTGCTGGGCGGCAAGTGCCGCAATGCTGCTCCCATCTACCGTCATGCCGACGGCAGAACCAAGGAAGCTGTTATCGAACGCGTCCAGGAATTCATGGAAGACGGTATTGAGCACGTCAGAATTCAGTGGGGCGGCTACGGCGGAAACAAGGAAGTTAAGAAGGGACCCTCCCTCAGCGGTCTTTACAGCAACTCCGGCGACTACATCCGCAACACCGTCGAACTCTTCGACTATGCCCGTAAGACCCTGGGTGACAAGGTTGAACTTTGCCACGACGTACACGAAAGAATTCAGCCCAGCGAATCGGTCAGCCTGGCCAAGCGTCTGGAGCCCTACCGCCTCTTCTTCCTGGAAGATGCTCTTGCTCCCGAACAGTGCGAATATTTCCGCAATATCCGCATGACCAGCACCACCCCCATCGCCATGGGCGAACTCTTCAACAACCCCAAGGAATGGGATTACCTCATCTGCAACCGTCTTATCGACTTCATCCGTTGCCACATCAGCCAGATCGGCGGTATCACCCCGGCCAAGAAGCTCGCCACCTACTGCGAAGTCTTCGGCATCCGCACCGCTTGGCATGGCCCCGGCGACGTTTCCCCCGTTGGTCACGCTGCCAACGTGCATCTTGACCTCTCCACCCATAACTTTGGTATCCAGGAATGGGGCATCCGCGAAGGCATCCTGAACGAAGTCTTCCCGGGCACTCCTGTTGCCAAGAACGGCTACGTCACCGTCAGCGACAAGCCGGGTCTCGGCGTGGACATCGACGAAGAACTCGCCAAGAAGTTCCCCGCTGTCAACACCGTTACCGAATGGACCCAGAACCGTCTGCCCGACGGCACCTTCCAGCGTCCGTAAGTTTTCAAAGCCAAAAGACGAGATCGCAAGATCTCGTCTTTTTTATGTGGAGTCTCTTGCAATCGGGACAAATTTTCGATATAATGGTACCAACACCATGAGAGGAGAATTCGTATGTTTCAGATTCAATGGATTGGGCAGGGCGGTTTCCTGCTTTCCGATGGGAAGGTAAAGCTTGCCATTGACCCTTATCTTTCCAACCTGGTGGAAATCGCCGACGGGCTGAAGCGGCTGGTTCCCCCTGCCATCGAGCCCAAGGATTTCCATCCCGACTACATTTTCCTGACCCACGAGCATATCGACCACCTGGATACCATCACCGTGAAGGAAATGCCCAAGGAGGGCGTGAAGTTCCTGGTACCTCCGGTTTGTAAAAAGATCCTTTTGGAATGCGGTGTTGCCGAGGAAGCCATCACCCTGCTGGGTGAAGGGGAAAGTGTCACCGCCAGCGGCTTTGAACTGAAAACCGTGTGGGCCGACCATACCGAGGGAAGCTTGGGTGTTGTTATCACCTGTGACGGCGTATCGGTCTACTTCACCGGGGACAGCCTGTGGAGTGAAAAGTTGGGGGACGGCATTCAGGTAGACGTGATTGAATGCTGCATCAACGGACGCTGGGGCAACATGAATCACAACGAAGCCGCCTGCCTTGCCGCCAAGGTGGGTGCCAAGCTTGCGATCCCCAATCACTACGGCATGTTTGCCGAAAACACCGCCGATCCGGAGGATTTCCGCAAAGCCCTGGAGGGAAGCGGCATTGCCTATTACCAAATGACCTACAACCAGCCCTTTGACGTGGCTGCCCTTGTGAAATAAGAAAAGGAGAAGCAATATGGTATTCCGTTTTGATCATAATAATATCAACGTCACCAACCTGGAAAAGTCCATGGCCTTCTACAAGGAAGCCCTTGGCCTGGAACCGGTACGGGACATCGTTGCCGAAGACGGCAGCTTCCACATCGTATACCTGGGAGATGGGGAAGGCAAGCATTGCCTGGAACTGACCTGGCTGCGGGATTGGGAAAAGGATCACTACGACCTGGGGGATAACGAATTCCACCTGGCCTTCACCGTGGACGATTTTGACGCGGCCCTGAAAAAGCACAAGGAAATGGGATGCGTTTGCTTTGAAAACGAAGCCATGGGCATCTACTTCATCAACGACCCCGACGATTATTGGATGGAAGTTCTGCCTCCCAGAAAGTAAATAACCGAAGGAATGCAAAGGCCCGCCTCACCGGCGGGCCTTTCTTGCACCTTTTGGAGGGTGTTGGCATAGTATGAAGGGAATGAACATGGAAGGAAGGTTGAATGCTATGCCGGAAACCATTCGCTTTGGATCTCGGGGATCCGACGTGTCTCTCCTACAACTGGGGCTTTCCCGGGCGGGGTATTATCAGGGAGCTCTGGACGGTATATTTGGTGGGCAGACCCGGGAGGCCCTGCTGGAATTTCAACGAGCGGAGGGGATTAGAGCCGATGGAATTGCCGGGGAAGAAAGTTGGGAACGGCTGGCTCCCTGGCTGATGGGTTATACGGTGGTGAAAATCGCCCCGGGGGATACGTACCGAGCCCTGGCTGAAGAGTATGGTACAGTAGTGGAGGCCATTCGCACCGCAAACCCGGCGTATAACGAGGAAAATCTGCCGGTGGGTGGAGAACTGGTGATACCCCTGGGATTTCAATTGGTGAGGGAGGATATTCCGGTAAGTTCCTATTACGTCAGTGCCATCGCCTGTGGACTTGTGGCACGTTATCCCTTTATGGATAAGGGGGAATATGGAAGGAGTGTCCAAGGTAAACCACTCTACAACCTTTCGCTGGGAACCGGCAAGAGAAAGGTACATATTGGGGCGTCTATCCACGCAAACGAATGGATTACCTCCCTTCTGGTACTGAAATACCTGGAAGAGTATGCAATGGCACTGGCTTGTGACGGGGAATTTGCCGGTGTGCGGGCAAGAGAACTCTATCGGGAATGTCGGCTTGTGGCGACCCCCTTGCAGAATCCGGATGGGGTGGATCTGGTGACCGGCGCCCTGCGGGAAGGCCGAGGGTTTATGATGGCCCGGCGTATCGCCGCATCCTACCCAGGGATTCCCTTCCCAAGTGGGTGGAAGGCCAATATACAAGGGATTGACCTGAATCTGCAATTCCCGGCCGGATGGGAGCGGGCCCGCGCCATCAAGTACGCCCAGGGGTTTCGCTCTCCGGCTCCCCGGGATTTTGTTGGTTTTTCGCCCTTGGAGGCTCCGGAAGCAAGAAGCCTTGCGGAACTGACCCGTCGGGAAGACTTTGCCCGGGTCATGGCCTATCACACCCAGGGAAACGTGATCTATTGGCAATTTGGGGATCGGGAGCCGGAGGGGGCGCGTCGGATCGGGGAAGGCCTTTCCTCCATTACCGGTTATCCGTTGGAGGAAACTCCCGCTGTCAGCGCCAACGCAGGGTACAAGGATTGGTTTATTCAAACCTGGAACCGGCCGGGCTATACCATGGAGGTGGGAATGGGACAGAATCCCCTGCCGTTGGGGGATTTCCCCGCCATTTATGAGGTTAACAAACCCGCAATGGCCTACTTTATGGGTGCCCGGGACGCATGATGAGCTTGTAAAGCTCCCCGAAAACCAGCGGGAAGAGGGAAAAAAGAATGAGAATGCCCCAGGCGGTAATCGGAAGAGGTGCCACCGCAAACAAGACCTGCAGACCGGGAATCAGCATGACACCCAGTTGCAGAAGGACAGAAAGTGCGAAAGCAAGAAGAAGCTTGCGGTTGGAAAAGGGAGAGAGGGAGAAAAGAGAACGGTCGCTTCGCATGTTGAAGGCGTGAATCAGCTGGGAAAGACTCAACGTGCCAAAGCAGAGGGTCATACCGGCGGCACTGCCACCGAAACAGAGGCAACCCACAAAGTAAGCCGATAGGGACAAAAGACCGATCATGATCCCCTCCGTGGCAATTTGGAAGGGGAGGCCGCCCCCGAAGAGAGCATTCTTTTTCACCGGTCCCTCTTCCATGATGCGGCGGTCAGGGGGTTCAAATCCCAAAGCCAGGGCGGGCAGGGAATCGGTGACCAAATTGACCCACAGGAGCTGAATGGGTGACAGGGGAGGGGGTGCAGAAAGCAGCAATGCTCCGAAAATAGTCAGAATTTCCCCGATGTTGGAGGAAAGCAGAAAATGCAGGGCCCGGCGGATGTTTTGGAAAATACCCCGTCCTTCCCGCACTGCCTCCACAATGGTGGCAAAGTTGGAATCGGTCAGAACCATATCGGAGGCCTCCCGGGCCACTTCGGTGCCGCCGGCACCCATAGCCAGACCGATATCGGCGGCCTTCAGGGCAGGGGCATCGTTGACCCCGTCTCCGGTCATACAGACCACCCTGCCCAAGGATCGGAAAGCTTTGACAATCCGAAGCTTGTGTGCGGGGGTCACCCGGGCAAAAACCGTGATTTTGGGCAGAGCGGCAAGCAATGCTTCCTCCGAAAGCTGATCCAATTCTTTCCCGGTCATGACGGTCTCCCCGGAGCGGAGAATACCGGCTTCCCGGGCGATGGCGGCGGCGGTATCCCGGTGGTCCCCGGTGATCATGACGGTGTGAATCCCGGCTGCACGGCAGGTCAGAACTGCGTCCCGGGCTTCGGGACGCAGGGGATCCTGAATGCCGATGAGACCCAAGGGCCGGAAGGGGCCGGACTCGGGCTCCTGGGGCAGAATGGTGGTGTCATAGG
>JAFYNU010000402.1 GCA_017547975.1 Clostridia bacterium | reverse complement strand
CCTTCACGGCTTCCTTTTTCACCTGGCGGTTTTCGTCGATGGGGGTGATCAGGGCGGGCATTATGCCACGGAAGAGAATGCGGCTCATAGTGTTATCTCCTTTATTTTAATTGGTTTTAATCCAAATTTTCCAGGGCTTTCCGGGCGCCTTCCAAATCCAGCACGTCCCGGGCGAAGTGGCGGATGAGAAGCTCGGTGGGCACGAATTCGTCGAACTTGTCGAAGGCGGGCTCTTCCTTGGGGAATACCAGGCTTTCGGGTTCGAATTCCGCCCGGGCGGCTTCCCGGATCAGGAGGATCAGCTCCTCCTTCGAATGGTTGGAGTTGAACTGGATGAAATAGGGCTTGCTGGATTCGATGTATTTGATGCCCGCACCCGCCCCAAGCTTGAGCTTGAGGATTCGCTCAGCCACCATGAAGGCGTAGGTGCCAAGCCAGGGGAAAAGGCACCAGCTGTCGCCCCCCTGGTGAACCAGGTTGGATTCCTCCATTTTGCTCATTTTGGCAATATGGCGGGCTTCGTTCAGCCGGTTCTTTGCGCTGGGACGCAGGAAGGGGTATTCCTTGTCCCCGTAGAGGATATCCCGCATTTTCAGAAGCACCCGGGTGTGGATATCGCCGGGGCACAGGCCGAAGAAGGCGGGTACGATCCCCTTCACCGGGGTGACGAAGACCTGCTTTTTCCGGATATCCACCTCCTTAATGTCCCAAACCTTCCCGGCGATGGCCAGCCGTTCCCCTGCCGGGGGCGGGGCCACCACGGTGCCAAGCTCCTCGGAGCCGCAGTGCACCGAAAATTCCTCGCTTTCCTTGAAGGTGGCGTAGAATTTGTAGTGGTTTACAATGCGCTCCGCCTTCAGCCCCACGATCAACCCCCGCTCGGCGGTGGTCTCCACGTGGCCGATGGACATGAGGTGGCGCAGGAAAAGCTTGAAATCGTCCTGGGAAATATCCCGGAAGACCGAAAGGGAAAGCACCTTCCGTGCCAGCTCGGAGGGTAAAAGCTCCCCGGAGTAGGAAAGGATGCTCATGGTCTGGTGGTAAAGAAGGGAGAAGGGGTAACGGATGTGGCGGGAGGGCTCCACAAACCGATCCTCGGTGAAGAGGGTAACGATGGCGATGCCCTGCAGGAGCTTCCAGGGGATCAGGTGGGGCAGGGGTGCCCGGTCCTCCGGGGGTTCCTCCCGGAATACGAACCGCATTTCGGGGGGCAGGTCCCGTCTGCCGGTGCGGCCCATGCGCTGGAGAAAGCTGGAAACCGTGGCGGGGGCGTCGATCTGAAATGCCCGTTCCAGCTTGCCGATATCAATCCCAAGCTCCAGGGTGGCGGTGGTCACCGTGTGGCAGGGGACGGTCTCGTCCCGCATCCGGTCCTCCGCATCCTCCCGGATGGCGGCGGACAGGTTGCCGTGGTGGATGAGGAAGCGGTCGGGAATCTTTTTGGCGTCGGAATATTGCCGAAGGGAGGCGCAAACTACCTCCGCCTCCTCCCGGGAATTGCAAAAGATCAGGCTTTTGGCACTGCCCCGTTTGGCGGTGCAATGTTCAAAAATGTAGGAAAAGCCCGGGTCGGCGCCCCGGGGGGCCTCCTCTCCGTCGTCGGCTTGGTGCTCGGTGAGGGGTTGGGTCACGGGGAAATGCTCCATGGCGATGCGCCACACCGACCCCTGGGGGGAAACCTGGGGCGCCAGGGTTTCGTGGGGGGAACCGGAGGAAAGCCAGTTGCAGGCGGCTTCCACGTCCCCCACCGTGGCCGAAAGGCCGATGCGGCGGGGATGAACCCCGGTCATTTGCTCCAGCTGTTCCAGAAGGGCCAGCACCTGCCGTCCCCGGTCGTTTCGCATGAAGGCGTGCATTTCGTCAATCACCACGTAGCGCAGGTCGCCGAAAAGGGACATGACCAGATTGTGGCGGCGAAGCATCAGGGCTTGGAGCGATTCCGGGGTGATTTGCAGTACCCCGGAGGGATTTTTGACTACCTTTTCCTTTTTGGATTGGGAAACGTCCCCGTGCCAATGGTGGACGGCAATGCCGCTTTCGTCGCAAAGCTCCTCGATTCGGCCAAACTGGTCGTTGATCAGGGCCTTCAGGGGGGCGATATACAGAATACCGATGGAATGGGCGGGATTGTCGTAGATATCCGAAAGAATGGGGAAGAAGGCGGCCTCGGTTTTTCCGGAGGCGGTTCCCGCCGAAAGCAGCAGGTTGGAGGTGGTGTTGAATACCACGTGGCAGGCCGCCGCCCGCACCGGGCGCAGGGTCTGCCAGTTGTGGCTATAGATATATTCCCGGATGAAGGGGGAAAGGCGCAGGAAGGGATTGAGCTCCTGGGATGGCATAAGCGGCCTCCTTTATACCGTGAATTCGGAAAAATCGTCCTCCTCCGGGTCGGCGTCGGCGGCCTGGAAGGTGGTGGTGTCCACCAGGGTTTTGAAGGAGACATCGGGATTTTGCCGCAGGACGTTGAGAAGTCCGATGAAATCCCGCAGTACCTCCCGGGGGGTCAGGAGGCTGTCGGCTCCAATACGGGAGGCCATATCCTGCATGAACATGGCAAGTTCCTCTTCGCTGATGGGGGGTGTCCAGCCGTGGTGGGTGGCGTGAATATTCATCACCCGGCGGATCAGGGCGTAAATTTCCTCGTTGGTCAGCCGGGAAAGCCGGATAACCGGGCTGGAAAAATCCTTGAGACCCTCCCCGGCGAAGCGGTTGGAAACCAGGCGGCTCCGCAGGGCTTCGTAGGAGAAAAGACCCCTCCGGGTGTCCTCCAGGAATTGGGGGGTACCCCCAACGAAAAAGCCCATGCCGTAAAGCCGGCCCTGCATGGCGTCGTTGTAAAGATTCAGGAGCTTTTCGTAATTCTGCTCCCGGGAAACCGATTGGGTGATCTTGTAAAGGTTCACCGCCTCGTCAATGAAAACGAGCAGACCCTTGTACCCGGCGGCCCGGGCCAGGG
>JAFYNU010000401.1 GCA_017547975.1 Clostridia bacterium | reverse complement strand
TCAATGGCTTCTCTATCCTGAAATTCTGGAACGGGATGCGGAGCTGATGAAGGAAGCCGGCTGCAATGCCATGTCCATCGGCATTTTTGCCTGGGCTACCCTGGAACCCGAAGAGGGAAAATACAACTTTGAATGGCTGGATCAGGTCATTGACCGGCTCTATGCCCACGGAGTCTATACCATCCTGGCCACCCCCTCGGCGGCCCGTCCCGCCTGGATGGCCGAAAAATATCCCGAAGTTTTGCGAGTCAATTCGGACAATCGACGCATTCTCTTTTCCGCCCGGCACAATCATTGCTATAGCTCCCCCATCTACCGGGAAAAGGTTCGCCAAATGAACACCGCCCTGGCCACTCGCTATTCCCACCACCCCGCTGTGATTTTGTGGCACGTTTCCAATGAATACGGCGGTGCCTGCTACTGCGACCTGTGCAAAGAGAACTTCCGCAATTGGCTGAAGAAAAAATACGGCACTCTGGAAAATCTCAATCACGCCTGGTGGAGCTATTTCTGGAGCAAGAACTTTACCTCCTGGGATCAGATCAATCCTCCCATGGACAACGGCGAACACAGCCTGCACGGAATGAATCTGGATTGGAAGCGGTTTACCACCGACATGACGGTGGATTTCATGGAAGCAGAGATCAAGCCCCTGAAAGAAGCCAATCCTTCCCTGCCGGTAACCGCCAATCTGATGGGCTTCTACCCTGGATTGAACTATTTCAAATTCAAGAACGTCTGCGACGTCATCTCCTGGGACAACTACCCCGCATGGCATGAAGGCGACGATCAGGATCTGGCTTGTTCCATCGCCATGGCCCACGACCTGATGCGAAGCATCAAACCCTCCCAACCCTTCATGTTGATGGAATCGGTTACCACCGCCGTCAACTGGAAGGAATACGCAAAAATGAAACGTCCCGGTATGCACGAGCTTTCCTCCCTGCAGGCAGTGGCTCGAGGCAGTGACAGTATCCAATATTTCCAATGGCGCAAGGGCCGTGGCGGTAGCGAGAAATTCCACGGTGCGGTGGTTGGCCACATTGGTTCCAATCAAACCCGGGAATTCAAGGACGTTGCCGCTCTTGGCAAGCGCATGAAGGGTCTTTCCAGGCTGGTGGGTTCCCCCTTCGAATCCAAAGCCGCGGTCATTTGGGATACCGAAAACCGTTGGGCTTTGGACGATCTGCAGGGACTGATTCAGAAGGACAAGGGTTACATGAAAGAAGCTCTCCATCATTATGGTCCTCTTTTCCGGGAAGGTGTCAACGTGGACGTGATCGATGAAGAATCCGATTTCACTCCCTACAAGCTCATTGCCGCCCCCATGCTCTACATGTACCGGGCCGGAGTTGCCGAAAAGCTTCGTGCCTTTGTGGAAAACGGCGGCACGCTGGTCACCACCTACTGGAGCGGCGTGGTAGGCGAAACCGACCTTTGCTTCCTGGGCGGATTCCCCGGAGACGGCATGAACCAGGTGATGGGGGTAGACGTGGAAGAAATTGACACCCTGTATCCCCAGGATACCAACAGTGCCACCATTCTTCCCTGCGAAACTACCCGTGGCATGAAGTCCCGTTACACCATTGAGGATTACACCGAAGTAGCTCACCTGAATGGTGCCACCCAGCTGGCAAGCTATGACAGCGATTTTGTTGCCGGTCTCCCCGCCCTGGCAGTGAACAGCTTCGGTAAGGGCAAGGTCTACTACATTGCCGCCTGTTTCGAACAGGCCTTCTACGATGACTTGTACAAAAATATCATCGAGGATCTTTCCCTGAAAACGCTGGACGTCGTACTTCCCGAAGGGGTCTTCCTCTCCAACCGTACGTTGGAGGATAGTTCCCTCTGCCATATCTTCCAGAACTTCAACACAAACGAGGTCTATATTCCCCTCCCCAGAGAAATGGAATGCCTGGAATGCGGCGAAAAGCTTACTGTTCTTACCCTTCCTGCCTACGGCACCGCCTTCCTCATCTGATTTTCAAACAAAAAAGCACCCCGAATGTTTCACGTGAAACATTCGGGGTTTTCTTATGGGATTTAGTACATCTTGGCGCTATTTTCGTAGCGTTCGGCGGAAAGGTTGTTATCGATGGCGTACTGCTTGCCTTCGCCCGCCCACAGCATACCCCGTTCCATCAGGATCTGGGCATTGGGGGACTTGTCAAACACGTCGTCGTGGTGTCCCAGGGAATTGTAGAACACACGGCCTACACCCCAGAACTTCGTCCATGCCACCGGCACGTCGCAAGCCTTGTTGGAAGCGTGGTAGTAGTTCACCAGAGGGAACCGGGTGGTGGCAAGCACTTCGATGGCGGGGTCAACGTGAACGTAATACTGTTCGCTTTCCACCACGAAATCTTCCAAACCCTGGGTAATGGGACTGCTGCCGTGGGCAATGTTGACGGTGTAGCGCACGCCGTCGCCGCCGGGATGGCTGACCCACTGGCCGCCGGTCATGAACTGCCATTCGGTGTCCTGGCGGAAAGCATCGCACATGCCGCCGTGGCAACCCGCCAGGCCCACGCCGGAGGCCACCGCTTTGGCCACGTTGACCGAGTACTCTCTCTTGATTTCACCCATGGTCCAGCAAGGAATGATCAGATCCAGCTTCTTCAGCTCTTCCAGATCGGCCAGACAATCCTGGTGGTCGTAGATATCTACGTGGTAGCCGTTACGTTCCAGGATGGCGGCAAAGCGCTTGGAAACCAGCTTGGGTTCGTGTCCGTCCCAGCCGCCCTGGAAAATCAAAGCTTTCTTCATGCGTCTTCTCCTTTATGTTATTTTACTTTATAGGAGCCCTTCAAACCGACAATGCGGTTGTAAACACCGGGATGGCGAATGTCGCCGGTGAAATAACCCACCCGCACGAACTGATACTTTTCGCCGGGCTTGAACTCTGCCATGGAGGGTTCCAGCTTCATGCCTTCCACCACTTCCAGCGATTCGGGGTTGAAGTAATCGTTGTAGGTCTTATCCTCCGGCAGATCACTGGTGATTTCCAGGGTCAGGAGGTGGTTGTACAGATTTGCCTTGGCGTCCACCGCGTACTTAGCGGAAAGCCAATGGGAAACGCCACGTACCTTGCGGCCGTCTACGGGGTTGCCGGATCCGGTTTCCAGGTCGGCGGTGCAGCGGAGTTCCACCACGTTGCCGTTTTCGTCGGTGATGGCTTCTTCGCACTTGATGATGTAGGCACCCATCAGGCGAACTTCCTTGCCCGGGGACAGACGATGGAACTTGGGAGGGGGCACCATGGCAAAGTCGTCCTGGTCAATATAGAGCTCCCGGGTAAAGGGCAGGTCACGGGTACCGGCTTCGGGATCTTCAGGATTGTTGGGCAGAGCGAAGTATTCCACCTTATCTTCGGGATAGTTGGTCAGAACCACCTTCAGGGGCTTCAGCACAGCCACCCGGCGAAGGGCAGTCTTGTTGAGTTCTTCCCGGATGCAATGTTCCAAAAGGCCCACGTCGGCGGTGGACAGGGTCTTGGAAATACCCGAACGACGGATGAAATCGAACAGGGCGGCGGGAGTGTAGCCCCGGCGGCGCAGACCCGACAGGGTGGGCAGGCGGGGGTCATCCCAACCGTCCACGATATTTTCTTCCACCAGGCTTCTGAGGTAACGCTTGCTCATGACGGTGTAGGTCACGTTCAGACGTGCAAATTCGTACTGATGGGGCTTGTGTTCAAACCCGATGTTGTCCACCACCCAATCGTACAGCACACGGTGATCGGAGAATTCGATGGAGCACAGGGAGTGGGTGATGCCTTCCGTGGCGTCCTGGATGGGGTGGGCGAAGTCGTAGAGGGGGTAAACGCACCACTTATCTCCCTGACGATGGTGGCTCATGTGCAGAATCCGGTAGATGGCCGGGTCACGCATATTCATGTTGGGGCTTGCCATGTCGATCTTGGCTCGCAGGGTCTTGGCACCATCGGGGAATTCACCATCCCGCATGCGGTAGAAGAGGTCCAGGTTTTCTTCCACGCTACGGTTGCGGTAGGGGCTTTCCTTACCCGGGGTGGTCAGGGTGCCGCGGTATTCCCGCATTTCCTCGGCGGTCAGGTCGCAAACGTAGGCCTTGCCGTCCTTGATCAGCTTCACGGCGTATTCGAAGCACTTATCAAAATAGTCGGAGCCGTAGTAGACACCGCCGTTGGGTTCTTCCCCGGTAAGCCAGAGAATATCCTCATAAATGGAGCGGCAATAGTCCTCGTTTTCCTTGGAGGGGTTGGTGTCGTCGAAACGCAGGTTGAACTTACCGCCGTACTTACGGGCGGTGGTGTAGTTGATGTAAATGGCTTTGGCAGAGCCGATGTGCAGTCTGCCGTTGGGTTCCGGCGGGAACCGGGTCTGAACGTGATCCTCCCGGCCTTCGGCCAGGTCGGCGTCGATAATATCAAAAATGAAGTTACTGCTGTTTTCTTCCATGGTATCTTATTCCTTTTCTTTGATGTAGGAAGCTGCTTTTTCCAGCCGTTCGGCAACCTTTTCCTTGCCCAGGATCCGCATGACCTCGCAAAGATCCGGGGAATTGGTGCGGCCGGTCACCGCTACCCGTAAGAACATGCTGACGTCACCGGCGTGGCCCTTGTAGCTTTCCTTGTTTTTCTTCCAGGTTTTGGTATCGGGGGCGTAGCCCAGGCTGACCGCCAGTTCCTTGATGCGGCCAAACCAGGTGGTCTGATCGTCCTCAGGCTGATAGAGGGCGGAATACTCCGCCAGCACCTTCTCTACGTCCGCCTTGTCGTAACCGAGCAGGGGAGAGTAATCGGGGTCAAAACGTTCTTCGAAGAAGAAACCGGCGTAGGCAGGCAGTTCCTTCCAAAGACCGATGTCCTTTCTGGGTTTTTCGCCGCCGCGGCCGATGGAAAGAATGGCGATGGCCTTTTCCGGATCTGCGGTGAAGAGGGAATGCCATTCGGCGTCGTAATTGGCGCTCCAGAGGGTGCTGGAGGCGTATGCGGTTTTGGCATCCATGCGGGAAATGACGTTTTTGGAAATGTCGTAAAGCTTATTGAAATCGAAGAGACAGCCGCTGTTGCTCATTTTTTCCACCGAATAGGGGAATGCTTCGTAGGAAGCATCGGGGTTGGCGGCACGCCATTCTTCGTAGTTGGAGTTCAGGAGCATCAGAAGGTAATCAATGAGAGCTTCTCTGGGATAGCCTTCGGTGAAGAAATATTCCACAGCGGCTTCCGGATCCTTGCGTTTGGAAAGCTTACGCTTGCCGCCGTTGTCAATCTTCATGATGGTGGCGGTGTGGATATATTCGGGGCGCTTCCAGCCCATAGCGTCAAAGAGCTGTACGTGCAGGGGCAGGGTGGCCAGCCATTCTTCCCCCCGGACCACGTGGGTAGTGCGCATCAGGTGGTCATCCACCACGTGGGCAAAGTGGTAAACCGGAATGCCGTCCGACTTGATCAGGACCATATCCACGTCGTTTTCGGGCACGTCAATGCGTCCTCTGACGCAGTCGGTGAATTCGGGACGTTCCCCGGTGGGGCAGGCCCGGAAACGCAGGACGAACTTGTCCCCATTGTCCAGGTGGGCCTTCACTTCCTCCAGGCTCAGATCCCGGCAGGCGGCGTATTCGCCGTAGTAACCCGGATTGACCTTTTTGGCTTCCTGCTCGGCACGCATGGCACTCAGGCGCTCCTCGTTGCAGAAGCAGGGGTAAGCCTTGCCTTCAGCCACCAGCTTTTTGGCAAAGGTGTGGTAGATTTCAGCTCTTTGGCTCTGACGGTAGGGGCCGTAGGCACCCTTTTCTCCGTCAGGGGTCATGCCTTCGTCGATTTGGATGCCAAATTTGGAAATGCCGTCGGTGATGACGCGGATCCCGTCGGCCAGTTCTCTCTTGCTGTCGGTATCTTCAATGCGAAGCATAAAGACGCCGCCCGAAAGATGGGCCAGGCGCTCGTCACACATAACCTGGTAAACACCGCCCAGGTGCAGATAGCCGGTGGGAGAGGGGGCAAAACGAAGCACCTTAGCCCCCTCCGGCAGATTCCGTTCGGGGTATTTGGCTTCGTAGTAATCACAATCATGTTGTACGCTCGGGTAGAGCAGTTCAGCTAAAGCTTGATAATCCATTCTTCTCATTCCTTTTTCAGTTCTATCCATCATTTTACACCATATACGTTATAATTGCAAGCAAATTATTCGTGCGGCAGGTGTATCTTCCCCAATTTACGGCAATACTAAAATTGTTTCACGTGAAACAATTCCATTTTCAAGGAGTCTCGTCATGAAAATACACGTCCGCACCCTGGCACGAGTCATTTCTTTCTCTTTGGCAATCGTTTTGGTATTGTCGGTCTTTTGTCTCCGAAAGGATCGGGAGCTGGTCCTTCTCCGGGAAAGACAGCTCAACGAATACCGCAGATCCTATTGGACCCTGATATCGTCCCTGGAATCCATTGAATCCTCTCTGGAAAAGGCGGCGGTCTGCACCTCCCCGGAACTTCTGGCTCTGCTTTCGGGTGACATTTGGAACAAAGCCGAAACAGCGGAAGCGGCTCTGGCAGAATTGCCCGTTTCCTCCATCGATTCCTCCCACACCTCCGACTTCCTCAACCGGGCCGGTAGCTATGCCTATTTTCTTGCTTCCGCCGCCGGACAGGGTTCTTCCGATCCGGAAACCATTCGCAGTTCCATTTCGGAGCTTCATACATCGGCAGACTCCATTCTCGGTTCTCTTTCCACCCTTTCTCCATATATTTATGAGGCCGACTTCTTTGACGTTTTTGCCGCCGCCGAAAGCGAAGTTCCTTACCCCACCAGTTGGCGCCAGGGACTGCTTCTTTTGGAAAGTGCCTTTCCCGAGACCCCCACTCTTCTCTATGATGGGCCTTTTTCGGAACATTTGACCACCTCTTCCCCTTTCATCAACCGCCAACCGGAGATCTCCCTTTCCGAAGTCCGGCAAAACGTCGCTTCTCTCTTTTCGGTCTCCCCCGATTCCATCCAAACAGCTGTCGAAAGTGACGGCGTCATCCCCGCTTATCATTTTGAACTTGCCGGAAAGAATTTGATTTCTCTTTCATACAGCCGCCACGGCGGCCGGTTGCTTTCCCTCCTGTGTGACGGCGACGTTGGAAAATCCGTTTTAACAAATGCCGAAGCCATTTCTGCCGCCGAAGATTTCTTGGAAAAAGCGGGCTATACCTCCCTGCGGCACAACTACTACCAGGCATCCTCCGGGGTTCTTTATATCAACTTCGCGGCGGTGGAAAACGAGATTCTCTGCTATCCCGATCTCATTCAGG
>JAFYNU010000030.1 GCA_017547975.1 Clostridia bacterium | reverse complement strand
TCCTTCAGGTAGTGAACGAAGCCCCGGACGAAGCGGTTCTGCCATTTCAGGCTTTCGGGGTCGGTGATGTGGTTTTTCCCCTCCACCGCCGGCGGGGCGAACATACGCCCCGACATCCAGCCGGTGACGATGCCCACGCAGAACTTCATGCCGCACTCGGCGGCAATGTCGCAGAAGGTGCGGAAGCGGGCGATCTGCTCCATATCCAGGCCGTATTCGTTGTCAATGGGCCTGTCGTCGGCGAAGCGGTACTCCACCAGCTTGTTTGCGTGGCCGTAGAGGGTATGGATGGGTTGGAAATCCCGCCAGTTGGGGAAGACCCGCATCCACTTGACCCCGTACTTTTGGAGTTCCCTAAGGTCGGCCCGGATCGATTCCTCATCCCAGTATTTCCACATATCGATGCCGTGCTTGCTGCCCCAGTAGTTCACGCCGATCATGTATTTCATAGCATTTTCCTTCCTTTTCTAAAATTCCACCGTCATCCCGTCGTAGGAAACCAGGCAACCGTATGCCGCCGCCCGGGCTTCCAGATGGTCATGCCGGGGATTGCCGTTGTGGGAGAAGTGATTGACGATTTTGACGGTCTTTTCGTCCACCATGCCAAGCCCGGTCAGCCGAGCAAGCACCCGTTCGATGTTGGGGAATCCCATGTGACTGCCTTCGTCGGGAATGGGGATATCCACGTTGGTGCAGTCCAGGCTCACCATATCGAAGTAAGGCCGGGTCGCTTCCAGATAGTTCCACACCTCATCATAAAAATAGCCGGTGTCGTGGGCGTAAAGCAGGGTCTTGTCCCCCTTGATGATATAGAAGAAGGGGTCGCTTCCCGGCATGTGTCTTGCGGGAAGGGGGGTAATCTCGTAGCGTCCCGCCCGGAAGGGGGTGAAGGGCTCCACCTTTGTGAAGGCCACGTTTGGCGGTTCCTCCCCTGCCCGGTCGTAAAGCCGCCCCCGGATTCCCTCTCCCCCGTAAACCTGCAGGATGGGGGATCGCATGTCGTGGGCGAAGGCCCCGCCCCGGATGTAAAGATCCCTGGGGTAGAAGTGGTCGGAGTGGCCGTGGGTCACGATCAGGGTTTCCACCTTGTCAAATTCCACCCCGTGGGTGAGGAAATGGTGGTAGCTGTCGGCGGGAAAGTCGATGAGCAGGTCGTCGTTCACCAGCGCCTGGGACCGGGTTCGGATGTTTTTGCCCCCCAGGGCCCGGGCTTCCATGCAGTATTTGCACCGGCAGAACAGCGCCGGATAGCCCTCCGCCGCCGCGGTGCCAAGATAGGTCAGCTTCATAAGCCAAACCCCCTTCCTGTATTTGTCCCCATTATACGCCACTTGCCCCGCATTTGCAACGAATTTTTGCGGCAGCCGCCGAAGGGAGAGATACCGAAAACTTGCCCCCTCCCCTGGGGCGGAAGACAAATGGCGTCGAGAGTGGAGCCGACGTTACACAACTACCCCTCAGTCACGGCTACGCCGCGCCAGCTCCCCTGACAAGGGGAGCCTCCCCGGCTTGCGCAGGTTTGGCAGCCTCCCCTTGTCAGGGGAGGTGAGCCGCCGAATGGCGGCTCGGAGGGGTAGTCATACCACACGCATCGTCCCCTTCCCCCCAAGCTCCCGTCCCCCGGCAACAC
>JAFYNU010000029.1 GCA_017547975.1 Clostridia bacterium | reverse complement strand
GTTGGAGACCATTTCGATGAATTCGGGGATGCAGGAGGTGGCGGGGACAACCTTGCCGGGAATGCGGATGTTGAGCTTTTTGCAATCGTCGAAGAAGGCGTTGGTGTAGAACTGGGCGATCTCCATGACGGTTTTCTTTTCCCGCTTGGCACCCTTCAGCATCTTGTCTTCACCGGTGTCGGCGTCGCTGGAAAGGTGACCCACGTCGGTGATGTTCATGCAGCGGTCCACTTCGTAGCCAACGTATTCCAGGGACTTTTCCAGAACGTCCTCCATGATGTAGCTGCGCAGGTTGCCGATGTGGGCAAAATGGTATACGGTAGGCCCGCAGGTGTACATTTTTACCTTGCCGGGCTCATGGGTGACAAATTCATCGCGGGTACGGGTCAGAGTGTTGTAAAGTTTCATACTTCTTCCTCTTTTCTATGTGCGAGGGCTTCCTCCAGACGGAGAAGGCGTTCCTCCAATTTGGCAAATTCCTGGGCAACAGGATCGGGGATGTGAATCTGGTCCAATTCGTCGGTTTCTTCGGTTAGGGGTTTTCCGGCGACCCGAACCACCTGGGCGGGAACGCCCACAGCGGTGGCATCGTCGGGAATTTCGGTTAGAACCACCGCACCGGCGGCGATTTTGGCATTGTCCCCCACCCGGAAGGGACCCAGAACCTTGGCACCGCTGCCGATCATGACGTTGTTGCCGATGGTGGGATGTCGCTTTCCCACGTGTTTTCCGGTACCGCCC
This sequence comes from Clostridia bacterium, assembly GCA_017547975.1. Taxonomy (GTDB): domain Bacteria; phylum Bacillota; class Clostridia; order Oscillospirales; family QAMX01; genus RUG11797. The sequence continues at coordinate 15,698 of JAFYNU010000029.1, read as the reverse complement.
AGAGTGACACCCTGGTAGATGGTGCAATCGTCGCCGATTTCGGCGGTTTCACCGATCACCACCGACATGCCGTGGTCGATCAGGAGTCCCCGGCCAATGGTGGCGCCGGGATGGATCTCAATACCGGTGAAAAAGCGGGAAAGCTGGGAAAGACAACGGGCGGAAAAATATTTTTCCTGCAAAAACAGGGCGTGGGCACCCCGGTGGAGCATCACGGCGTGGAGCCCCGGGTACAAAAGCAATACCTGGGCGTAGGATACGGCGGCGGGGTCCCGCTCCATGATCTTCTTTACGTCGTAGTCAATGGCGGAAAGGTTTTTGCGGATGGTCTGGGCAGCTTTTTTGCCCTTTTTCTGAAGCTTTTGATAGGGAGTCATGGATCATTCCTCCTCCATCAGGATCTTGCGGATCATATCCAGGGCACTTCCGGCTGCGTCGCCCCGGATCCGCTCCCGGCTGCGGCGAAGATTTCCGAATTCAAACTTCTTGGTAACGGTATGTTTTTCGTCGGCTACCGAAACGTAAACCAGGCCTACCGGCTTTTCTTCGCTTCCGCCGCCGGGACCGGCAATGCCGGTAATACCCAGACCGATGTCGGCACCGATCAAAGCGCGGACACCTTCGGCCATTTTCACGGCTACCTCGGAGCTGACGGCTCCCTTTTCCTCGATCAGGGAGGGGTCAATGCCCAAAACGCCGCTTTTGACCGAGTTGGCGTAGCTGCAAACGCCCCCCAAATATACGTCGGAGGAGCCGGGCAGGTCGGTAATCAGCTTGGAAACCAGCCCGCCGGTACAGCTTTCGGCAAAGGCCATGGTTTTGCCTTTTTTGCGGCACAGGTTGGAAACGAATTCCGCGATCCCCCCGGCAGATTCTTCGTAGGCGTTGTCCCCCAGAATTTCCAAAACCTCCTGTACCATAGGTTCACAAAGGGCCATGCCGCTTTCGCGGTCGGGGGTTTTGGCGGTAATGCGCAGGAGAACACTGCCGCTTTTGGCGTAGGGTGCCAGGGTGGGATTTTCGGCATGGATCATTTTGTCCCGCAGGATGTTTTCCACCGCGCTTTCGCCCAGGCCGTAGACCCGGATATAGCGGGAGGTCAATACCCCGTCGGAATAACGCATTAGGTAGGGAATGACGTAGGTATCGGTCATGGGATAACACTCGTCCGGGGGACCGGGGAGCATCACCACGGTATTTTTGCCGCTTTCGAAGGCACAAGCCGGGGCAGTTCCCCATAGATTGCGGAAAATGGTGGCCCCTTCCGGCATATCGGCCTGCTTTTCGTTGTTGGGTGTCATAGTGCGGTGCCGCTTTTCAAAGAAGACCCGAATGTGCTCCAGGCTTTCCGCATCCCGCACCAGCTTTTTGCCAAATACCTTGGCAATGGTTTCTTTCGTCAGGTCGTCGTAGGTGGGACCAAGGCCGCCGGTGGTGATGATGATGTCGGCCCGGGATGCGGCCCGCTCCAAAACCTCCGCAAGGCGGGCGGGATTGTCACCCACGGTGGTCTGGTAGAAGGCATGAATGCCAATCTTTGCCAGAGCCCGGGCGATATAAGCTCCGTCGGTGTTGGTGATTTCCCCCAGCAAAAGCTCGGTACCGACGGCGATAATTTCACAGGATTTGGCCATGATAGCCCTCCTTTTTTAGTCGTATAGGGGTTCGTATTCGGTGACGCCCGCAAGGCAAGCCTCAATCAGGGCGTCCTTGTTCAAGCGGGCTTCGGCTTCCTCCAAATCCGCCATGCGGGGACGGAGCCGGGGATGCTTGGGGGTGAATACGGTACAACAATCCTCGTAGGGGAGGATGGAGGTTTCGTAGGTGTCGATCTTACGGGAAATCTGTACGATCTCTTCTTTGTCCATGCCAATCAGGGGACGGAGCACCGGCAGGGTGGCCAGGGCTTCGGTGACACCGATGGCACCCAGGGTCTGGCTTGCCACCTGCCCCAGGCTTTCGCCGGTGATAATGGCGTGGGAATCGTATTTTTCGGAAAGACGGCAGGCGCATTCCATCATCATGCGCCGCATAATCAGGGTGAAAAGATCCTCGGGACAGTTGTCACGGATGGCCAGCTGGGCTTCGGTGAAGGGAACCACAAAGACGCGCATCCGGCCGGTATAGCGGGTCAGCTTTCCCGCCAGGGTCAAAACCTTTTCCCGGGCTCGCTGGGAGGTGTAGGGAGGGCTTTCAAAGTGAACGGCAATCATTTCAAGACCCCGCTTGCCCATCATCCAGGCGGCTACGGGGCTGTCAATGCCACCCGAAAGGAGCAGGGTGCCACGTCCGGCGCTGCCCACCGGCATACCGCCGGCACCGGGAACCTTTTCCCCGTGAACGTAGGCGGCAAAATCCCGTACCTCCACGGTGACGGTCATTTCCGGGTTGTGCACATCCACCTCCAGGTGGGGATACTTTGAAAGAATGTCTCCCCCCAGGGTGCGCATGATTTCAGGGGAATTCATGGGGAAGCGCTTGTCGGAACGCTTGGCGTCCACCTTAAAGCTTTGGGCAAAGGACAGGGAATCCCCCAGGAAAGCCAGGGCGGTTTCCCGGATGGAATCGTAATTCTTTTCGCATTCGGCGGCCAAGGACAGGGAAACAATGCCGAAAATATCCTTGCAGGCTTCAAAAGCCCGGTCGATGGCATCCTCTTCTCCGGCGGTACAGCGGATGTAGACGGTGGATTGGGCACTGCGCAGGTTGAAATTGCCAAAGGCGGAGATACGGCGGCGAATGTTGGACATAAGCTTTTCTTCAAAGCTTCGGCGGTTGAGCCCCTTCAGGGCGATTTCGCCCAGTTTCAATAATATGATTCGTTCCATTATTCAATCCTCAAAAGCGTCGGCAAAACGGCCTTCAGGGCTTCTGCCAGGGCGCTGATTTCTTCTTTCGTATTTTCGTGGGACAGGCTGATGCGAAGGTAGGCATCGGCGTGACGGTGATCAATCCCCACGGCGGAAAGTACGTGGCTGATTTTTCCCTTGGCGCAGGCGGCACCGGAGGAAACGCAGATTCCGTGGGTTCCCAGGGCGTGGAGGCATACCTCGCTTTTGTATCCCGGCAAAGACAGGGCAATCAGGTAGGGAGATTGGTTGGCAAAGGGGAGAAGCTCCACCTCCGGAATGGCCGACAGAAGGTCAATGCCATATTCATGTAACTCCCGCACGTGAGCCAGCCGGGTGGCGAATTCACGTTTCCCTTCTTCGCAGGCGGCACCGAATGCCGCCAGGGCAGGCATGGCTTCGGTACCGGAGCGGATTCCCTTTTCCTGGCCGCCGCCAAGGATCATGGGACGAATCCGGACCTCCTTTTTGTGCCAAAGAGCACCGGCACCCTTGATGCCATGAATTTTGTGGGCGCTGACGGTGGCAAGATCTACCCCCATGCGGGAGGGGATGAATTCGGTTTTCAAAAAACCCTGTACCGCGTCGGTGTGGAAAAGGGCCTTACTCTTTTTGCGTTTCAGCATGGCGGCCACCTCCCGGATGGGCTGGATGGAACCGGTTTCGTTGTTCACCAGCATCAGGGAGACCAACCCGGTGTCGGGGCGAAGATGGGAAGCGATTTCCTCCGGCGTAACGATTCCCTGGCTGTTTGGCATGGCGTAGGAAACCGATACGCCTGTAGCTTCCAGGGCCTTGGCGGGGGCCAGAATCGCGTCGTGCTCCATGGCACTGACGATCACGTGCCGTACCCGGGAGGCAAGGGCGGTGTGAAGCACCAGATTATCTCCTTCGGTTCCGCCGGAGGTGAAGAGTATTTCGTCGGAGGATGCCCCCAGGGCATCGGCCACCTGACGGCGGGCGGTGCGGAGTAGCTTTTCGGCTTCCAACCCTCCCATATGCAGGGAGGAGGGATTATAATAAACCTGTTCCATCGCCTCGTTTGCCGCTCGGATGGCAGCGACGGAGGGACGGGTGGTTGCGGCATTGTCCAGATAAATCAAAAATGAGACCTCACAGTCAATCAATTCGAATGGCGGGGCATACGAAACGCCAAAATACCATTCATAACCTATTATACCATTCTGAACCCCCTTTGTAAAGAAATTTGCACTGCAAAAAGGGGAAAAAACCCTATCCAACCGGCCGTTTGCTTGACAAGTTGAACGAAGGATACTATAATAAGGTCGGTTTTCCCATGGGATGAAATCATGGGACACGGAAGGATTGTCGTTTACATGAAAAGAAAACAGCTATACCACCTGGCGTGGGATGAAATAGAAGAGAACCGGGATGCGGAACGCCAATACCAGGATAACCTGAAACGGCGGGGAAAATCCCGCCTTTTGGGAACGACCCTTCTGGTGGCGGCCTCGATTTTGCTGTTTTTCGGTCTTGGTATGAAACCGGCCGTGGCTCTCACGGTGGAGGGAGAACGGATTGCCTGTGCAAAGGATCTGGAAAGCTATTCGTCCACCCTGGAGGAATTGAAGGCCGAAGCGGAAGAAGACCTGGATACCGAGCTTTTGGCCGAGGAACCCACGCTTTCGCTGGCGATTGTCCCCGGTTTTGCCATTGATGATGCCGGGGAGATCCAGGACGAGATCCTGGCGTGCAGTCCGGTTGCCTATGAACGCCGCTATGCTTTTTGGCTTGGGGAAAGACTGCTGGGAACCATTGTCCAGGACGAGGTGGAAGAAGCCAGGACTAAGGTGGAGGAATACCGGGACGTTGTAGCGAAGGAATATGGCTGGGCATCGGAGGTGACGGTTACCGGAAATCTCCGGGAGGAGATCCGCCTGTCCGTCGAGGATGAGTTTATCACCCCGGATGAGCTATATACCGCCTTGGAAGAGACGGATGGGGTTACCCAGAGCTACAAGCTGAAGGTGGGGGAAGACTACCAGGACGTAATGGAGTATTTCTCCCTGGACGAGGCAACTCTCATAAGCTACAACCCGGAAAAACCCCTTTCGGATTACAAAAGAGGGGATGAAATTGTTGTTTCTGCCCCGGATCGGGTGTTTGACGTGACCTATTCCTTCCGAACCACCTATACCGAAACGATTCCCTTTGACGTGACCTATAAGAATACCCGTACCCTCCTGGTGGGGGAAGAGGGGGTTCGGACCGAAGGAACTTCGGGGCTTTCGGAAGTGATGGCAATTCTGACGGTGCAAAATGGAAAGGTGATCGAAAAAGAAGTGCTTTCCGAAACCGTTATCCGGGAACCGGTGGCGGCGGTACACCTGAAGGGAGTACGCAAGGACACCGGGAAGATGTTTTATCATCCGGTGGATAATGCCCGGATTTCCAGTGAATTTGGCTACCGTACTCTGTTTGGGGGGCGGGACTACCACACCGGCGTGGACTTCGTGGTGCCCGAAGGGACCTACGTTTATGCGGCGGCGGATGGGGTTGTGAAATCCTCCGGCATCATTGGCAACGGCGCCTACGGCAAGGTGGTGGTGATTGACCACCAGAACGGATTCGTCACCTATTATGCCCACAACAGCAAACTCCTGGTGAATGTGGGCGATCGGGTGGTGAAGGGGGAAGCCATTGCCCTTTCTGGAAATACCGGCCGTTCCACGGGACCCCATTGCCATTTTGAAGTGCGGAAAAACGGAGTACAGGTCAATCCCTTCCTGTATATGGCGCGGCCGTAAAGTATAATTCAATTAACAGAATGAACAGAAAACGTCCATTTTTAGCGGAGGAAATAACTATGAAGGCGGATTGCTATTACAAGTTCAGAAGCAACGGAAATCATTTTTATCGCGCGGTCAAGGAAAAGAAACACGTGACCATAGGCTTCATCGGCGGCTCTATTACCGATCCCAGAGGCAGAGAACGCTGGAGCGAATACGTGACCAGCTGGTTCATCAGTGAATACCCCGATGTGATTGTGGATGTGGAGAATGCGGCAATCGGTGCCACCGGGTCCGACTATGCGGTATTCCGCGCCCAGCGGGATCTGATCGACCGGGGGTGCGATATTATCTTTATTGAGTATGCCGTAAATGACGGCGGGGCGGAAACGGCAGTGCGCAATGCCAGCCGTGAAGGCCTGATCCGAAAGCTGGCCAATAATACCGAAGCCGACCTGGTGATCACCTACACCTACGCCGGAGATTTTTTGCGGGATATGCTGGCCGGAAAGTTCCCGGCTACCATTACGGAATTTGAGGAGCTGGCAGACTATTACGGCATCTCCTCTGTGTTTATGTCGAGCTATGCCCTGGATTGTGTCAAGAGGGGCGTTTTGAGATGGGAAGAGTGGCTGCCCGACGGACTGCATCCCGCCCACGTGGGAAGCCGGTTTTACAGTGAACCCGTCTGTGCCCTGTTGGAAAGAATGCTGGAGGCAAAATGCGAAAATGAGACCGTGTGGCCTATCGAACCCTTGTACGCCGATAACTGGGAATTTGCGGAATGCCTTCCTCTGGAAAAGCTGGAACGAAATGGGTATTGGAGACTCTATCGCTGCCTGGATAGACCCCTGGTTGACAGGGTACTGTCCAGCACCTGTTACGGCTCGTCCTTGAAGGGGAGCTTTGAAGGAACCGGTGTGGTACTGACCGTAAGCTTTGGGAAAATGTCCACCGATTTCCGCTGGAGAGTGGATGGCGGCGAGTGGCATAGGAGCGATGACAGAAGAACCGAATGGATGGATGATTACACCTGGCTGAAGACGAATCTTCTGGTAAAAGGATTGGAAAACGGCAGTCACACGTTGGAAATTGAAGTGCTGCCCCCGGAATACGGTCCCTATTGTAAAGGGTGTACGTTTGAACTTGTACTGGTAGGAATTTTGAAGAATTAGAAGCTATCTTGCCTGCGGAAGGACGGGGTAACAGAAGTTTTCCGCCCTTGTGAGAGGGCGCAGGAGGTAAAAGTAAAAATATTCATATACCCCACTTGACAGGGCGAAAACAATGTGATATGCTATAAATCGTGGTCGGAAGACCGATATTCAGTGAAAGGAGGCGGAGTTTGTGCGCAATATCGTTTTGAAAGTAAGTTATAGTGAAAATAGCGGCAATCTCTGCCTTGAGAATATACTGCAATAATTGCCAGTATTGCGGGGCAGAAGGCGCAATGCGTCTGTCCCGGAGCAGAAAATGGGTAACGTGCCCCCGGCAGACGCAAGCCAGGGGCTTTTTTGTTTCCCCCTGCTCGTTCATCTCGTTTAAAAATTTATGTTATAGAAAGGAGAGGATTCGTATGAACTCCTCCAAGGGAAGCCTGCGAAGAATCTGGTTTTTCATGAAGGGAAAGCGGCTCCATTATGTGGGTGCGATTCTCTTGGTGATTACCAACGTGGCCCTGCAGTACGTGGGACCGTTGATCTCTTCCTGGACCATTGACCGTATTATCACCGGGGGGGACATGGAAGTTCCCGGTATGGTGGTAAATCTGGTCAGTTCCATGGGCGGTAAGGAATTTATTGCCGCAAACCTGTGGTTCTGCGCCTTAGTCCTGGCGCTGATCACGGGACTTCGGGGTGTTTGCAGCTTCTTCCAGGCCAAACTCCTGAACACCGCTTCGGAATACACCGTGCGGCGCATCAAGGACTCCCTCTATTCCCACATTCAGAATCTGCCCTTTGACTATCACGTCAAGGCCGAAACCGGTGATATGGTTCAGCGTTGCACCACCGACGTGGAAACGGTGCGCCGCTTCATTTCGGGTCAGCTGGTGGAGCTCTGCCGGGGGATCTTCATGCTCCTGGTGGCGGTATTCATCCTGGGCCGGGTCAGCCTGGCGCTTACCCTCCTGTCGCTGGTTCTGATGCCCTTTGCCATCTTCTTCTCCTGGGCATTCCACAAGAATGCCGCCAAGCAGTTTAAGGTGGTGGACGAAGCCGATGGCGCCATGACCACTGTATTGCAGGAAAACCTCACCGGTGTCCGGGTGGTGCGAGCCTTTGGCCGCCAGGAATTTGAACGGCAAAAATTCTCGGATGCCATTGATAAGCTCTACGCGGCCTGCAAAAAGCTCAACAATATGTTTGCCTTCTTCTGGAGCTTCTCCGACTTTACCGCCGTGGCACAGCAAGCTCTGACTCTGATGGGGGCCATGTATTTCGTGATTGAAAAGGATATGTCCTACGGCAACTTCCTTCTCTTCAACTCCTACATCGGTATGCTGATCTGGCCTCTGCGCCAGCTTGGCCGTGTGCTTTCCGATGCGGCGAAAATGTCCATCGCCATGGGGCGTGTGGACGAAATTCTCTTTGAAACCAGCGAATATAAGGACGAAACTCCTCAAAACACCAAAAAGCCTCCCATCCGGGCGGACATCGTGTTTGACGGCGTTTCCTTCTCCTACGATTCGCTTCCGGTACTCAAAAACGTCAGCGTCACCGCCAAGGCCGGGGAAACTGTGGCCAGCCTTGGGCCCACCGGATCGGGCAAATCCACCCTGGTTCAGCTTCTCCAGCGGCTTTACGACTGCAAGGAGGGTAAAATTACCATCGGCGGCGTGGACATCAAGGAAATCGACCGGCATTATCTGCGCAGCCGGGTGGGTATCGTGCTTCAGGAGCCCTTCCTCTATTCCCGCAGTATTGAGGAAAACATCGGTATCACCTCCACCACGCCCGAACCGGAGCGTGTCCGGGAAATGGCGGCGGTGGCTTCGGTGCACGACGTTATCGAAAGCTTTGAAGAAGGCTACGAAACCCTGGTGGGCGAACGGGGCGTTACCCTTTCGGGTGGTCAGAAACAGCGGGTCGCCATTGCCCGGACCCTGATGAAGGACAACGACGTTCTGATTTTTGACGACTCCCTGTCGGCGGTGGATACCGAAACCGATGCCAAGATCCGGGAAGAGCTGAATACCCGGTGTGAAGGCATTACCACCTTTATCATTTCTCACCGCATCAGCACCCTGTCGGGGGCTGATAAGATCATCGTTCTGGAGGATGGAAAGATTTCTGCCTGCGTCACCCACCAGGAACTGATCGAAATTGAAGGTATGTATAAGCGCATTTACGAAATCCAAAGCATGGTGGAAACCGTGGAACGAGAGGAGGGAACACTCAATGCCCAGAATTAACGAAGAAGAATTTGTGGATAAAAAAGTAGACTTTCGCATGTGGGGAAAGATCATCCGCTATGCAAAGCCCTTCTACAAGTACATTTTCTGTGTGTTTTTCTTTATGAGTGCCTCCTCCCTTTGCGACGTACTCAACCCCCTGATCATGTCCCACCTGATCGACCATAACCTGATTCCTCAGACCTGGGATGGAGCCCCTCTATACATGGCCCTTTACGTGGCGGTGGTCTTTTTCCAAATCGTCACCACCTACGGCTTCATTCGTTCCGCCAATGCGGTGGAGCTGGGGCTCACCACAAGACTCCGCCGGCTGGCTTTTGATAAGCTGCAGACCCTGTCTTTTTCCTACTACGACAAGACTCCGGTGGGTTACATCATGTCCCGCCTCACCAGCGATGCCCAGCGCCTGTCGGATACCATCGCCTGGTCCTGCGTGGATATTTTCTGGAGCGTGGTCTTTATGATCACGGCGGCGGTCATCATGCTCTTCACCAACTGGAAGCTGGCATTGATGCTCATTGCCACCACCCCCTTTATTGCGGTCATCAGCTACTTTTTCCAGAAGGTCATTCTGAAAAATTACCGTCTGGTCCGCAGTGCCAACTCTAAAATCACCGGAGCCTTCAATGAGGGCATTATGGGTGCCAAAACCACCAAGACCCTGGTGCAGGAGGAGGCCAACAACAAAGAATTCTACGGTCTCACCGAGAATATGCAGACCTACAGTGTCAAAGCGGCGGTTTTCTCCGCCATCTATTGGCCCATCATCATGACCATCGGCAGTATCGGTACCGGCTTGATTCTCTGGCAGGGCGGTGCAAACGTGCTGGCTGGGGTGATCACCCTTGGCGAATTCAGCTTCTTCATGACCCTGGGCGGCTACTTCTTCGAGCCCATCAATAACCTGGCCCGTATTTTTGCCGAAGTGCAATCGGCCCAGGCGGCGGTGGAACGTGTTATTACCCTGATGGATACCCCCTCGGATATCCAGGATACCCCCGAAGTGGTGGAAAAGTTTGGGGATGAATTCGTTGGAAAAACCGAAAACTGGCCGGCTCTTCGCGGCGACGTGGAGTTCAAAAACGTCACCTTCAAGTACAAGGATGGACAGACGGTTCTTCGCAATTTCTCCCTGAAAATCAAGCAGGGGGAACGCATTGCTTTGGTTGGTGAAACCGGCAGCGGCAAATCCACCATCGTGAACCTGATCTGCCGCTTCTACGAGCCCACCGAAGGCGTCATCGAAATCGACGGTGTGGACTATCGGGAACGCAGTCAGCTTTGGCTCCATTCCAATCTTGGCTACGTGCTTCAGTCCCCCCAGCTCTTCTCGGGAACCATCCGGGGAAATATCCGCTATGGCCGCCTGGATGCCACCGACGAAGAGGTGGAAGAGGTCGCAAAAATGGTGGACGCCGCAAGCTTCATCAATCGGCTGGAAAAGGGCTATGAAACCGAAGTGGGCGAAGGCGGCGGCCGCCTGAGCACCGGGGAAAAGCAGTTGATTTCCTTTGCCCGGGCGATCCTGGCAAATCCCGCCATCTTCGTCCTGGACGAAGCCACCTCCTCCATTGATACCGAAACCGAAGCCATGATTCAGCGGGCCATCGAACGGGTGTTGGACGGACGTACCAGCTTCATCATTGCCCACCGCCTTTCCACCATTCGCTCCTGCGACCGGATTCTGGTTATTGACAAGGGCGAGGTGGTGGAAGCCGGAAACCATCGCCAGCTGATGGCTCTTGGCGGACGCTATTACAACCTTTACACCACCCAGTTCAAGAATGAACGGGAAGCCGAATCTCTCAGCCTTTTGGGCGTGAAACGGGAAGCGGAAGAATAATTTACCACCCCCCAAAGACGCAATACGGCCCCATTTGTCGGTCAGAATACGGAAAAGACTGGCAAATGGGGCATTTTTATTAGAAAGTGCCGGAATACAGAAGAGAAGTACACAGAATATCTAAAAATAAAAAAAGAAATTCGTGCGAAATTTTACCTGAAAGGGCTCGACAAAAGCCCTCGTTTTTGTTAATATAAAGGTAGTGCCGAAAGCTTCCCCAAAAGGCGGGAGAACCGGCAGAATGAATTGGAAGATAACGATAGATTCGATCATCATACACCCAAGTTTTTAGGAGAATGAAAATGGCAAACAGAACATCATCCAGTCGAAATGAAAATCGCCCGATGTCCAGTGCGGCCCGGGCAAGAGAGCGGATCCGCCGTCGCAAGGAGCAGGAAAGACGCAGAAAAATGCAGATTCTGGCCTGTACGTTGGCGGGGCTGGTTCTTTTGGGCGTGGTGGCCATCGTGGCTCTTTCCGCCTACTTCAAAGCGGATGATTATGACGATAAGATTTACCCCAATATCTATGCTGCCGGAGTGGAGCTTTCGGGCATGACCGAAGAGGAAGCTCGGGCCGCCATTGAGGAAGCGGCGGCAAAATACTACCAGGAGAACAAAATCGACCTGACCTACGGAAGCGACGTACTCCCCATTTACGGCAGTGATGTAGGGATGAAGGTAGATGCTATCTCTGCTGCCCGGGAAGCCGTGAATTATGGCAAAGACCTGGAAGGCAAAGATCAGCGCAAGCTTTTGAAGGGGAAAGCCGGCCAGATCGAGATTCCCACGGTGGGATCCTACGATGATGCACTCCTGCTTGCCAAGGTGGAAGAATTTGCTGCCCTGGTGGGGGATAAGATTTCGGTGAATAGCTACGAACTCACCGAGCTTGCAGTGAAGATTGATCTCACCAATAACGGCTACGTATTGGATACCGCCACCATTCATAATGATCTTGGGGAAAAGCTCTTGGCGGGGGACTTCACCGAATATCTGGCGACTCCTGTGCAGATGACGCCCCAGAACCTGAAGATTGAAGAAATTTACCAGAGCGTCTTTGTGGAACCCAAGGATGCCTATATGGAATACGTTCCCGCCGAGTGGGGAACCGAAGAGTCCCTGGAAGGCTTTGATATGGCAAACTATACCGGTAAGCTCAAATACCGGATTCAGCCCGAAACCGTGGGTATTTCCTTTGACCTGGAAGCGGCCAAGGCCGAACTGGCTTCTGCGGGAGACAAAAGGGTGTTTGAATTCCTGCTTATCAGGACCAATCCCCCGGTGACCACCGAATCTTTGAAAAATTCGATTTATCAGAACGTGCTCAGCTCGGTTACCACCCAATTAACCAGCGATAGGAACCGTACTGCAAACGTAAAGCTTGCCAGCCAGTCGGTGAATGGCTTTGAGCTCATGCCGGGAGAGGTTTTCTCCTTCAACAATGCGGTTGGCCAGCGCACCGAAGCCAGGGGCTTCAAAAAAGCCGGAACCTTTGTGAAGGGCGAAGTGGTGGATGAAATCGGCGGCGGTATCTGTCAGGTTTCCAGCACCATCTACATGGCAACCCTGCTTACCAACCTGGAGCAGGTGGAACGCGCGCCCCACCGCTTTGCGGTAACCTACACCCCGCTGGGCCAGGATGCCACCGTTTACTGGGGATCCCTGGATTATCGCTTCAAGAATGACACAGACTATCCCGTAAAGATTCTTGCGGAAGTCAGCGGCAGCAGCCTGACGGTGAAGGTGCTTGGCACCAAAACCGACTCCTACAAGTATAAGCTTTCCACCACCACCAACTCCACCAAGGAGTTTAAGGAAGAAACCAAGTATATCGCCCTGGGGGGCGAGGAGGCCGTGGAATACGAACTTGAAAAGCTGGGTGCAAAGAAGGTCACCGGAGGCAAGAAGGGCTATACCTGTTCCACCTACCTGATTACCTATGATGAAAATGGGAACGAAGTAGCCCGCAAAAAGGTGAACGATTCCAGCTACAAGACCCAGGATAAGGTTACTTACATTGCCTGTTACCTGAATGAAAAGGGAGAACCCATTTTGAACGAAAAGGGAGAACCCATGGATCCCAATGCGCCTGTGACTTCGGAACCCACGACTACGACTCCGAATCCGCCCACGACGACTCCCTCTACCGAACCCACAACGACCCCGACCCCCGACCCTCCCACCAGTGAAACCGAAACCACTCCCACCACCCAGGAACCCGACGTGGGAGAAGGCGCAGGACAGGCGGATCCGGGTTCGCGGTAAGCACTCTCTGTTTCAGAAAGGAAAAATATGACGGAAAATCGTCCCATGAATCCCCTTGGACATATCAAAGCGCGGGCACGCTTTCTATCATTGCGTTATTTATGGCGGCTGTTAGCAGCCGCTTTAGCGCTTTTTGCCATACAATTGGGGTTATCCCTGGTGATTTCCACCCTGGATTGGATCCTGGTGGGTGAGGGTACGCAAATTACCCTCTTTGGCATGGAGCTCTCTCTGAGTTTTGAGATTCTGTACCTTCTGGCGCAGATGCTTCTGGCTCCCCTGGAGCTGGGGGTGGCTTCCTACTATCTGCGGGGCTCCCGGGGGGATCCCGGCAGCATCGCAGGCCCCTTTCTCTGGTATGGTAACCGGAACAAGCTGAAAATTGCCGGGAAGTACAGCCTTTGGCAGTTGGGGTTTCGGGTGGTGACCTTCCCCATAGGGGTGATGCCCATTTACTACCTGAACCAGGAACTGGACCGGATTCTCATGGAAGCCACCAATGCGGGGCTTTTCGTGGAAAGCGTTGCAGTGGATACCCGGGGAATCTCCATGGCGCTGGTTCTCCTTGCCCTTTACGGATTGGTATCCTTGCCATTTACGGCCCTGCCTTATATGCTTTGCGACATCGGAAACCGGGGGCTCTTCAAGTGTGTGAAGTACTCGGTGAAGCTGATGCTTGCCATCCTGCCCCAGTATCTCCTGCTTCTGGTGGGATTCATTCCCTGGGTGCTGGCAGGGTCCTGTATTGTGTTTATCTACGTTTTTCTGGTGGTCTATTACCGGTTGGCCACCATCTGTCTGATAGATTATGCCCGGTCCAATATGACTCGGGAACCCTACTACAAGGATTTTTCGCATCGGGAGGATGAACAATGAAATTTCTGTTGATCGACGGCAACAGCATGCTCAGCCGTGCCTTCTACGGCATTCGCCTGCTGACTGCTCCCGATGGCAGTTTTACCAATGCGGTGCTTGGTTTTTTCAATACCTATATCAAGGTGGTATCGGAAGAAAAGCCCGATGGGGTTTGCGTTTGCTTCGACGTGCATGCGCCTACCTTCCGCAAGGAGATGTTTGATGCCTATAAGGCAGGGCGTTCTCCCACCCCGCCGGAACTGATTGCCCAGATTCCCCTTATGAAGGAGCTTCTGGATCTGGTGGGCATTGCCCGGCTGGAGCTTGCGGGCTACGAAGCCGACGATTTGCTGGGTACCCTGTCCCAAATGATGGAGGAAACCGGCCACGAAGCGGTTATCCTTACCGGTGACCGGGACTCGTTGCAGCTGGCGGGGGACCGCACCAAGGTGAAAATTGCCACCACCAAGGCGGGTCAACCCATTACCGTGGATTACGATCCCTTGAAGATCATGCTGGAATTTGGGGTCATGCCCAAGGAGCTCATCGACGTGAAGGCTTTGATGGGGGATCGGTCGGATAACATCCCCGGTGTGGCAGGGATTGGCGAAAAGACCGCCCTGTCGTTGATTGCCCAAAATCACAGCGTGGATGCACTTTATGAAAACCTGGAGGGGCAGACCTTAACAAAATCGGTCCGGGCGAAGCTGGAAGCGGGGCGGGAAAGTGCCATTCTCAGTCGCAAGCTTGCCGAGATCAACCGGAGAGTGCCGGTGGATTTCAAGCCGGAGGATGCCATCTTGTCCGGGGAAACGAAGCCCGAAGCTTTTGACCGGTTCAGCGCCCTGGGACTCTTCTCCCTCCTGGATCGGCTGGGAATTCAAAAGGACGAAAGTACAGCCGTTCCTGCCCTGGAATATCCCGAAAGCGAACCCTTCCCGGCGGACTTCATGCCCGGGGAAAAGACCGCGTTTACCCTGACTCCCGATGGGTTCACGGTGTTTGACGGAACCAATCTGTATGCCAAGCTTACCGATGAAGAGGGCTATCACGATTTGCTTGGGGTCTACTTTGGCTCTGCTGGGGAGAAAATCACCCACGATCTGAAGAGTGCCCATTCTCTCCTTTTGTGGGAGGGGCTGGAAGCGGTGGGACCCTTCTTCGATACCCTCACCGGGGCGGCGGTGCTTTCCTTGCCCCAGGACTTGAAAAGCCTGGCACGCCGTTATTACGGGGAAGAACCGGAAAACGGCAAGGAAGCTGTGGCAGCCTATGCGCTGGAGGCGGAGTTCCGTCCTCTGCTGGAGGATTTCCGGGAACTTTATTATGACATGGAGATTCCCCTGTCCCGGGTGATTGCCGGGATGGAATTCTATGGCTTTTCCCTGGATACCGAGACGTTGGCAGACTATGGCAGCGCATTGGCATTGCTTGCCGCCGACAATGAAGAACGTATTTATGCCATTGCCGGGGAAAAGTTTAACATTCATTCTCCCAAGCAGCTGGGGGAAATTCTGTTCGAAAAAATGGGCCTGCCGGTGATCAAAAAGACAAAATCGGGCTATTCCACCGATGCGGAGGTTTTGAAAAAGCTGGCTCCCAGAAGCGAAATTATCAACCTGATCCTGGAATACCGAAGCCTTACCAAGCTGAAGGCCACCTATGCCGACGGGCTTGCCCGGGGTGTTTCAGAGCGGGACGGAAGGGTACATTCCACCTTCT
>JAFYNU010000400.1 GCA_017547975.1 Clostridia bacterium | reverse complement strand
GCAAGGATGTCTCTCTTTAAGACTCAATGGGCATGTGCTTGCTGAATACCTCATAGAGTTGCAATTCTATTCCCCTCTTAACGAGTGGATACTCTTCTTCTGAGTAAATAGGTGAAATGTTAGTGATAGTAAATTCTTCGTTTTGAACGGTTAGCTTATGTGTCTCCGAACTATAAGGTCTCTCGATTTTGGGCTACCACCTTTCTAAGAAATTCGGGAGATGAATAAGGCTTTGTGTAGAATATGATCTTAGGATTATCCGGTATTCTGCGATGGCGGAAATAGAAACGAAATATTCTAATGTCGGAATGGATTTGAGTTTTTTGAGGTGAATGCTTTTCATGAGCGAGATTTCCTATGAAAATCAGAACGCCTGTCATGTGCGGCGCTTGATTCAGAAGAACCAACGGCAGATGACAGGCGTATGCTTAAACCTCGTATGATTACTATTCAGTTTACCAAAATCCAATGGGGTACATCATTTTCAACGGTACATATCATCCAGCGTAACAAGATTGACCTCTCCCATATCGCCAAGTTCCTGCAGTCCCTTGGTAAAACCAGATTTGGAGAAGATATAGAAGTGATACTTCTTACCTTTACCAAAGACGTCTGCATAATGACGGATCAACTCCAGTTCATCCACACCGACGGGATCACTGCGATATTTACAGGAACCGATAATATACTCATCACCCTCGACCGGAGAACCAACTATGTCAATCTGGACTTCTTTCTTGACCTTCGGATCCGTGCCCCACCATTGACCGATATCCGATAGAATTATCGGCAGATCTGTTGCGTATCGCAACAGATACTCACGACACATCTGCTCGAATACCAGGCCCATATAGTCTGACAAATGACGCTTGATAACGGGGGCATATATCTGCTCGATACGTCCTGCACTAATGGAGGAGGTGTTTTGAGGGACGAAACGATACCAGAAGCGGAAGAAATTATCTCCTATGGTATAGATGGTTTTCTTGCCTGGTTTTTCTGTGAGTGGAGTCTCTTTTTTGATAATACCAAGATCAAGCAGAGCCTTCAGATATTTTGCACATATCGCTGATTCGATACCAACCTTTGTGGAAATCTCATTGGAGCGTGATGCGCCACCCGCAATTGCCGTGATTACAGAATTGTAGATCGCCGGTTCACGAAGTTCCTGTTTTAGCAAATTCTCCGGTTCTTCAAAGAGATAACTGGAGGTATTGAACAGGTTCTCCTTTAGTGCTTCATCCACATCATCGAAAACATCAAGCTTATTGACATAATGGGGGATACCGCCGGTGATGCCGTAGACAAGAGCCTGTTGTTCGGTTGTCAGGGTCGGATTGAAGGCAGTCATTTCCTTGAAGGTCAGTGCCTGAATCTTATACTGACCGGTTCGGCGGCCGTACAGAGGGCTTTCATAACCGAGTACCTGATACTCCATAAAGCTCATGGATGAACCGCAGAGGATCAGAAAAAGCTGGCTGTTTTTCCATTTATGGTCAATGATATGTTGTAGACGGGAGGAAATCGATTTGTTTGCCTTAGCAAGGTAGGGGTATTCGTCGATAACAAATACAAGCCGCTCCTTTTCTGCTATATGGGTTATCTGATCAAGAGCTGCTTCAAAGCTCTGGAACACCGGCGCAGAATCCATACCTGGGTGATCTTTTTCGTAGATGGCCTTCGACAGTGCTTCAAGGTTTTCTTTATCACTTGCGTTTAGCGCAGAGAAGAATACCGTAGGCTTATTCTTACAGAATTCATTGATCAGAGCAGTCTTGCCGACACGTCTTCGACCATAAACAATTAGACATTCAAAGTCACCTCTGATGTATCGACGGTTCATATCACGAAGCTCATTATCCCTACAATAAAACATACCATTGCTCCTTATCAACTCGTAAGTTACTAACTCATGATTCAATTATACTGCGTTTTCTCGTGCTTGTCAAGTCGCAATATGATGATTCACGTATTTGCGCAACTGACGACTTGTTTTGATTGATTCCTTTGAATGTTTCTGGTTCTTTATAGGAGATCCATCATAGGAATTCTCTCTCACATACAATTAACACTCTGTGGGTGTTTGGATGAGTACAGGTCAAAAGGGAAAGCAGTTCCCGGTTAGGCTGAATGCGAATGGCGTCCGATTCATCGGGGAGAATGATGTCTTTTGAAACAATTCTGTAGGTAAGTGTTTCCCAGGGGTTCCGGAAAAGAACTGTGTCCCCGGGGGAAAGCTCCCGGAGCAGGTCAAATCGCTTGGCTCCCCGCCAGGTGTTGTGTCCCGCAATGACAGCGTGAGTGTTTGTCCCACTGATGGGAAGTGAGGTGCCGCCAAGAAGGGCGGCACCTTTTTCCAGGTTGGAATCTGAACTTCCCAGGTACACAGGAACCTCATAGCCGATGGAGGGGATTTCCAGAATGCCAAAGCACTCGGCTTCAAATCCATAAGATTTCAAATCCAGATGAGGGATTGTAAGCCGGGCAGAGGACAGATCCTTCTGGTGGGTTTCTGTGAGATTCCTGTTGTAGGCAAGGGCCGCTTCATAGAGTGCAGAAAAGGGAAGGAGGGTGTCGGGGGTGGTGTTTCCCGATTCGGAAGAAGTCGGAGAAATATCGGTGATAGTTTCCTCAAAAAAGACAATGGCCTGCTTTTCGGATTCCCGGTCTATTGCCGACCGAATGGCAGGAAACAAGAGGAGAAAAACACCGCAAAGAAGAAGGATCACGCATAGGATCTCTATCACTTTACTTTTTGCCATGTTTTCCCTTCCTTCCTGCGGGGAAGAACCACAGGGTCAACGAAAGTACCGCAAAGAAAGCCAGCACACCGCATCCCATGGTGAGCCCCCGAAGGTATTCCTGTTCCCAGATGGAATCAGAAACCTTCGTCTGCTCTTCGGGAAGAGGAACCTCGGTGGTTTCTTCGTAGGGAATCCGTGTCCCGCGAACCAGAAGCCGGTGGGAGTTGACTCCGAAGGGGGTACAGGTTACCAGGGTACAGAAATCTTCCCCTTCCACAGCCTTCAGTCGATCGGTCTCTTCCGGTAAAACGGTATGGATTCCGTCTATCATGTAGGACAGGGTTTCGTCCAGTACATGAAGATAGAACATATCTCCACAGGACAGATTCTCCAGGTCGGAGAAGAGGCGTTTTCCGGCGGTCCCGGAGTGACCGGTGAGAACCGAATGGGTGCCTTCCCCGCCAATGGGAAGGGAGGAACCGATCAGGTGTCCGATTCCCTTTTCCAGGGTTTCGGCATCGGTACCGTGGTAGATGGGGAGCATGACCGAAATGGCGGGAATCTCCAGGTATCCCATAATACCGCTACTGGTCAGGTTCAGTAATTCATCGTAGGTGGACTCGGCAAAACGTACGTCCTCCAGGGTGTACTGCACGTTGATGCATTCGTTGTAGAGTTGGGCTTCTTCACGTGCAAGCTGAATATCGTCTTTGTCAAGGATTTCCAGTTCCTCTTCGTAGGTGGTTTCGATCAATGACTGGTACTTACTGTTGACCCTGTTGCTAATGAGAGGATAACAGGCCAGAAGCCCCGCTGTGATGATGAGAAATATTGCGACAATGATGATCCAAATTGAGTGAGATTTTTTCATGTTATCCTCTCTTATGTAATTCCGCCCCCGGAACTTTGGTTCCGGGGGCTTTTGTCAAATGGGGTTATTCGTTGCTTTTGCTCTTTTTACGGCAGGAGATCAGGAACAGGACCATGGCGGAACCCATCAAAATAGCACCGCCAACGCCATACATCCATACGCCGTTGTCACCGGTCTTGGGCAGATCGAAACCACGGGTGTTGATGACGGTGAGGGGTACCTCCGCATTTGCCGAATCGGCATCGGTCAGCATGGTGACAGCATTTCCGTCCACGGTGGCGCATGCGGTCAGCAGCATGTGTTCCAGGTGCTTCTGCTCGTCGGTATAGCGGTCATCGTTCTGGATAAGACCCAGAATGTCTTCGCTGTAGCAATCGCAAAGCACAGAGTCAGCCTTGCTGATGACGATGGTAATGTCATCCTTCAGCAGGGTGTAGCCATTGTCGGTACGGACTTCGGTTGCCACATAGGTATCGTCCTCCAGACCTTTGATCAGGATGGAACCGTCGGCGGTGGGAATGAAATGGGTGGCGTCAGCTTCTGCGCAGGCGTGATCGGCGGCAGAGGCGTTGTCCACCACATAGTAGATACCTTCGGCTTCATTCAAAGTGGCCTGAACAAAGTAGCCGTCGGTTTCGTTCTTCAGGATGAACTCGACCTTGCCATAATCCCCGGCACCATCGCTGAATTGCTTGGTGAGATCGATGCCGTAGGTGTAAACGTGACAGTCGTCGATCAGAATGTCGGAGTAGTTGCTGTTGGTGCGCTTCCAACGGAGAAGAGCCCCGTTGGGGTTGGCGGAATCACCGAAGACCACCGAGTTGTCCGAATCCAGGGTGGCGGCGTAGGTGATGCGCATGGTGCAATCGGAGTAACCCGAACGAAGAGCACCTGCATCGGTGTAAACCTGCTTGTTCGAATTGATCTCTTCCAGACCGGCGGCAGTCATGGTGATGGTCATGAGCGAGGAGCCGTTGTCATCGGTTCCGTAGGCGGTGGTAAACTTGGCAGTACCGTCGTTCTGCCGCCAGGTGGTAAGCTTGTCTGTACAATCCTTGTCGGTGAAGAACTCGATTACCACGTCGTTTTTGTTGTAGGAAAGTCCCTTGCTCAGGGTATCCACCACAGTATATTCACTCAGGTAAGAAGCTGCGCTGGTGATGGAAGGAAGGGTGGAGATGATCTGGTATTCCAGAACGTCACCGGAGGAAGCGGATGTAGTATGAGCGTAGCCGTCGGTGATGCTTTCGGTACCGTTGTGGTTACCTGTATCGTAGGAAGCTTCCCGAACCGTCTTTTCCAGACTTGGAATACCGGTTTCGTTTTTGGGGTACAGGGTTACATCGTAGATCCAGCGTTCACCCCCGTCGGTGGCGTTGGTGCCGTTCACCGAGGTCATGGGAAGGGAAACAAAGAAAGGATTGGTGGTGGAGGTAACCATTTCAGGAACACGGGTTTCGATCACCAGGTAAAGACCCAGGGGCAGATCGGAAGCAGAGGTATGGCCGTAGCTGTCGGTTTCCGCCATGGCGGTACCGCCGTTGGCCTTCACATAGCTTTCCAGGGCATTCTTCACGGTGGTGGCATTGGCTTCCAGAGCAGAGCTGAGAGCGTTGATCAAGGTGTCGGAACGGTAATAGTATACGGTGATCCCGTCAACCACAGCATCGGCAGGAGTGTAGCGGGCAGAGGGAGAAAGACCGATGGAAGACAACAGCTGATTGGTAGTCGCTCCTGCGGGAATGCCATAGAGAACTTCCACATGGCTGGCACCGTTTTCGGTTTCGGTGTAGGTGGTGATGTCGGCAACCTTCAGGTAGGTGAATTCTACACCCTTCACGGCGTAGCCGTAGGCGGTTTGACCATTGCCCAGGGTGTTTTCCCGGTTGGTGTTGCCAAGAACGGCTTCTACACCGGCTTCATCCCGGACACCGGTGGAAACGTAGCTTTCGTCCCATACGCCGTCTTTGACAGCATTGGTCAGGTCATATTTATAAATGGAAAGAGATGCCTTGCGGCTGGTATCGATGGTGGCGTCCTCTACCGAGGCGGCGCTGACGCCGCAGCCCAGTGTCAGGACGGTGGCCACAAGAACGAGGAGTGCGGAGATGCGTTGGAACAGTTTACTCATTCATTCAGTCCTTTCGTGAATCGTGTGTTGATAGAAGGTATAGGTAAGCAGAGGAGACGGTCGGTCACGTGAATGGTAGTTTGGGGTCTGGAAAGATATCACCTCCGTTTCTTGTCAAGGAACTGTTGTTCCGGTTGTTGGTTTCTGGAAAGGGAAATGGTAGTGAGAAGCATGGCTAAGCCTATCAGAAGACTTCCGTAGAAAATCGGCGCAAAACCAATGTCCCCGGTGAAGGGGAGCACAAACTGGGCTCCGTTGGTGGCAGAAATGGTAACGTGGGGCGTTGCTTCGGTCAGATAGCCTGTCCAGAGGACGGCAGGGGCAAGCGAGTAGCCATCCGGAGCCTGAATTTCGGTGATGCGATAGAGGATCTCTCCCATCCGGGAATTAACAGAAAGACCGGAATACACAACCTGGCCCGAGGAGTCAGAGGTGAGGGTGGCATCTTTGGTACCAAAACCAATCTGGGGGACAGAGTCGGCAGAACGGACTTGTACAGGCTTCCAGGCTTGTCCATTCAGAGAGTATTCCAAAAGGAAGGTGGCTCCGGCCAACGGCTCCTGATCGGCGTTGCTCTTGGTGACGGTGACCGATCCGGTCAGCAGACGGTTTGTGATGTTCAGGGATTTCTCGACTCCCATGGTGTCAATGGTAACCGACTGAGAGTCCGGGGTAACAGCAAATCCTTCCGGAGCGTCTGTCTCGGAAACGGTATAGTTGCCATAAGGAATATTGGTAAAGCGGACAGTACCGGAGTCATCGGTGGTTTTGGTCTCCACCAGGGTACCGTCGGAACGCTTCAGGGAGAATTTGGCACCCGGAAGCGGAGTACCGGTGGCTTCCTCGGTTTTGTGGACGGCAATGCTTCCTGTAATCAGGATATTGGTGAAGGAAAGGGTGTTTTCCCCGGGAGAGAGGGTGATTTCCTGGGAACTCTTTTCGCAGTGGTTCCCCTCCGGAATGGTTTCCTTGACGGTGACGGTCATCCCGGCGGTTAACCCGGGAACGGTGAGCTTACCGGATGCATCGGTGGTTCCGGAAAAGAGTTCTGTTCCGGAACTGTCAAGTACCTGGAACTTTACAGAAGCCACGGTACCTCCGTTGGGGGAGGTTTTGGTGATGGTGAGGGTGGCCGGTCGAACCCCGCTTTTTACGTAGAAGTATGCGGTGGCGGGAGAAGCGTCGGTTTTGCCCACCTGGATCAGGGTTTGCTTGGTGGCGTCGTCAGCAGTCCAGATCAAAAGCCCCATGCCGTGTTCGTTCAGGGAGGAGCCTGTGGCGGAGACCAGCCTGGGGGAATCCTCTATGGTGTTGGCAGACATGGTGATGGTCAGGGAGTTCCCGGAGGGAGTCAGGTTCAACCCTGATCCCTGGAAGTTGTAGCTTGAAAGCACCTGGTTGGTATCCTGAAGGGTGGTGGAGGAGGTCCCGGTGGCTCTGTCATAGGTAAGCTCAATTTCGGGAGCACCGTTGGTTGCAGGACCGGAGAAACTGGGAATGGTTTTGTGGGCGGCGATCTTCTCCACGATTTCGGCGTAACCCTCCTTGTAACTGGGGTAGTCGCAGCCGATGGCGAAGGTGTAGTAAAGGCGGTTGTTCTTTCTCGCGAAGGGAGAGGTGGTGTGGCGAAGTCCCAGGACGATTTCCCAGATCAGAACCTGGGTGGCACCCTCATACCCAAACTGGGTGGCCTGGTTATCCGAATGAAGGTTGTTGGGAGCACCGTAAAGCAGAATGAGCTGAATGGCGTAGCGTTGCTCGGCGGTGAGCTTGGTTTCCCAGAAGGAACTGGAGTTGGTGGATTGTCCGGTGTAGGGGGTGTTATGTACCGATTCCACGCCGGGCTCAATGCAGTAGGCAACGGTGTCGTTGATATAGTGGATGTTCATGCCGCCGATGTGGGCTTCACCCGGGGAACCATCGGCGTAGGTGAAGGTGTAGTCCAAAACCTCGCCGCCCCAGAAGTAGAGGTCGGAGTCGATGTTTTTGGATTTTATGAGGGTTCCTGTATCGGCAAAAACCGGAACTGAAATTCCGCATAGCGTGGCAACCACAAGCAGCATTGCCAGGATGCGGCTGGCTTTTGTTTTCAATGGCATCCTCCTTTGCGATGATAATTTGATTTCATGGAGCTTCGATCTCTGTGGGAATGGGCTCGTCCAGCCCCAGACTAACTCGGATGGCTTCGTCGATGGATTCCATGTGTTCCGCTCCGATTCTTCCGAGATGATTCTGGATACGGCGCTTGTCGATGGTTATGATCTGTTCACACAGAATCAGGGAAGGGGAGGAAAGGAAGTCTGCATCCTCCAGAAGGTAGTGGGTAGGAAGGGGCTTTTTGAAGCGTTTAGAGGTGATAGGAGCAACGATCAGGGTTGGGGCATAGAAGTTGCCGGTGTCGTTTTGAATGCACAAAACAGGCCGTTTACCACTCTGTTCGGATCCAACCGAGTTGCTCAGGTCGGCGAGGAAAACGTCCCCCCGGTGATAGTCTCGTTTTTCGTATGGCATATGTTTCTCCTTTTTATTCAGTCGCGTAGCATGTAGCGGATGACGTTGATTTTGGGAATCCGGAAGCGGTTCCCCACGATGATACCGTGGATTTTTGGGTGTTTGGCAAGATCCAGTGCAGCTTTTCGTCCAATGCCAAGCATCTCCTGCAGCTCGTTGATTCCCACGATATCTGGATAGTTGGCAAACATCATCTGTTCGTAAGTGGTGTTTTTTTCTGCCAAAGGCATTTCTCCTTTCTAATATCCGATGTAAATAGATTTGTTTTTGGAATGTCGCATATTCAAATGCAATTAAGGTTTGAAAAGTCGGAGTATTGACGAAAATATTCTATTGAAATGTCATTGATCATATGCTATAATTTGATTGAAAAGTCATTCCGGGTGGTGTTTAAGATGTTATACAGAAAAATTGCTGCTGTAATCGAACAGCATTTACTCTCTGATTCAAAGAAAATCATGCTGATCGATGGTGCCAGACAGATTGGCAAAACCTACATCATTCGCTATGTAGGCAAAAAATGTTTTGAGAATTTCATTGAAATTAATATGGTCGAGGATTCCCTGGGCGATAAGCTGTTTGAAAAGACCAGTACTGTTGATGATTTTTATTTGCAGGTTAGCATGCTCGCCGGTGACCGCATGAAGCAGAAGGAAAACACCCTGATCTTCTTGGATGAGATCCAGGCATATCCCCATCTGCTGACATTACTAAAGTTTTTACAACAGGATAACCGCTTCACATATATCGCAAGTGGCTCTCTGTTAGGCGTTACATTGGCACAGACCACTTCCATTCCTATGGGCAGCATCAAAAAGATTCGGATGTATCCGTTGGATTTCGAGGAGTTCCTGTATGCCAACGGAATGAATGAGTTTACCATCGCTGCACTCAGTAAAAAATTTGAGCAGAAAGAAAGCCTTGATGAAGCGCTGCATGCAAAAATGTTAGATCTCTTCAAAAAGTACCTTTTGATTGGCGGTCTTCCGGATGCAGTTAATCGATATCTTGAGGAGAAGAACATCGTATCCGTCCGCGAGGTTCAGAGCGAAATTCATGAGTATTACAAGGCTGACGCATCGAAATACAGCGAGGAACGGAAGCTCCATATCCGGCGAATTTACGATCTGATCCCATCTAATATGGAAAATAAAAAAAAGAGAGTCGTTGCTCAGAATATCGAAAACAAACGCGGAAAAACCTTTTCGGACTATCACGACGAATTTGAGTATCTGATTAGTGCGGGAATTGCTTTAAATGTTCAGGCAATCTCCAATCCTACCTTCCCTCTCATTGAATCCACCGGAAAGAATCTGCTGAAGTTGTACATGAACGATGTGGGCATACTTACGGGCATCCTGTATGGAAGCAACATCCGGGCCGTCCTGAGCGATGAGAGCAGCATCAATCTCGGCTCTGTATACGAAACAGTGGTTGCAAGCGAGCTGATTGCCCATGGTTACAATCTGTTCTATTACGACAACCGCAGTAAGGGCGAGGTGGATTACCTCATTGATGATTACGACAGCCTCTCTACTGTGCCGATCGAGGTCAAATCCGGTAAGGATTATACCATCCATAGCGCTTTGAATACTTTTGTGAGCAATGAGGAATACCACGTCCAGAAGGCATATGTGCTGTCCAACGAGCGACAGGTAACAACCAAGGGAAAGATCACATATCTTCCGATCTACTATGTGATGTTTTTTGAGAATAAGCCCGGAGACGGAGCAATCTTATAACATGCAAAGTTAAATTTCATTCTCATTATGAGTTATCTGATGCAAATTGATTTTTGGGGAGATATGTAGGTTCCCTCTATTTGTCCACGACACCCGGAGGGAGACGGAAATCATCAGGCGGCGATTTGCGGGATCGCCTCATAGGAATTGCACCTCCCCGCCTTCTTTATGGCCGGGCCGCGAGTTACGGAAGTATCATTTTCCCCCGGGTGCCGTCATGGCCGAATCGGGTGCAGCCCGATTTCGGTTTGCTGATGAATCGCTCGCCGGGGATCCGGGTCGTGGCGCTCAGCAGAACCTGGCTCTTGCACACAGGAAGGTACCTGATGAAGTGTGTATTCAGTTGTCCGAGGGGTTCGAAAAACTCCTCTCATTATATACGTCATTTTTGGGGGTGTTTTACACCCCCCTCCGGGGAAAAAACTCAGTTATTTTCAAAATATTTTTTTAGTGCCCTTTGAGAACGGGTGAGGATGCGGGATACATTCTGCTGTGCAATGCCCAATGTGCTTGCGAT
>JAFYNU010000399.1 GCA_017547975.1 Clostridia bacterium | reverse complement strand
TATAAATCCGTTTTCCCTTTACGGTATAATCCGGATCCCCAGTATCAAATACCAGGGAGATTTCCCCTACAAATCCCTCCCCAATGGTACAGACGAAGGTGATTCGATTTCCCGACAGAAGCTCACGCTGAAATTGCTCCGCAAGCTCCCGTTGGGCTCTCATGTCCCAAATTTCTTCACATTTTGGAAAATCTTCCGGGGCAAGACGGATTATTTTGTAGTCCATGGTCACCATCCTCCCACCTATGTACGTCGCACGTATTTCAGGATTCGTTCCCTATATTCGCTAACACGGATCATTTCACAGCTTCGATATTCAATATCCAGATTCTGCTTGTTGTTCCTTACAATTTCTTCATACACCCCATCGGTCACCACCAACAGGAAGTTGCTGCCTTCCTTTCGCCCTTCCGCCATTTCATGCTTGAAGGTCTCCATCTCCAGGGCAACCCATTTGCTTTGCAAATAGGCAAGATCGGAAGCCAGCACCACAAAATGGGCAGACCTGTCCAGTGCCTGCATGATAGCCTTGCGGTATTCCGATTCCGCCAGTTCGGGGAGCGTTTTCTTGTCGAAGAAGGGCTCCAGCATATTCTGTCGGAAAAAGCCGTACATATCCTCCGCAATGTCCATATCTTCCGATTTGTGGCATATAAATACGTCAAAGGTACCTGTTTGCGGACGAGCAAGTCCCAGAAGCGTACGAAGGCCCGTTTCGGCTTTGGTGGATCCTTTCTTTTCGCTCCCCTCTATGGCTTTCAATCGCTCTTCCAGCTCCACAATCCGGTCCAGACAAGCAAGACAGATCTTCTTTTCTCCAATTACCTCACAATAGGCATGAAGCCGCTGATAGCTTGTCAGAAGACACCGCAGAAAATCCTCCGCCGCATCGTCTTCCCCGATCATATCGAGCACTTCATTGCCTTGCTTCATGAAATCCGCCACCTTTTTCAAGCGGACATCCTCTTCGGTTTCGATCGGCTCGGCCGGTTCCTCTTTTTCCGCCGGCTTTCCGGGACTCTGCTTGTCCTTTTTGTCCGTTCCCTTCCGCATACCAGCCAAAGCCAATCCGCCAAGCAATCCTGCCCCTAACAAAGCGGGTCCCCCAAGTAAATACGCACCCACTCCAAGAAGGGCGGCGGTAATGACCCCTCCCCCGGGATTTTTCTTTTCCGCTTCTTCCTTTGCCTTCTTCAAATCCTCCTTACGAATAACGTAATTCCGGGTCTCCAACCAGAACAAGGTTTCAGGCGGAAGTTCCTCCTGCTTCTCCAAATTATCTTCTATTTGCGTGTTTTTGGTTGCTTCAAACAGCATCACCAAATAGGGATATTGCTTGTCTGCATACTCTTGATCGGACTTATTTCCGCCGGCCCACTTGCTGATATCGCGTTCCAAATAAATAAAGCGAATGGCAACCGCCAGAAAAAACGGCTCCTTCTCCACCGTTTCTTCCCGGTCAATCAGCTCTCCGGTCAGGGTCAATTCTTCAACGATATCCCGTTTCTCTGTGAATAACGCAGGATAATAGAGGTTAGACATACGCTCCAGGCAACGGTAGAGCTCACCATACAGATCTTTTCTGGTCTTTTTGTCTTCCTCTCCCTCGATTTGCCTGCGAATCGTTTCGTTTAGAGCGCAGAGGGTTTCTGCTTCCTTACCGGTTCCTCCCGCCTTTTCGTATGCCGACAGGCGTTCGTAAAGAACCTTTTTCACGTCTTCTTTCCCAAGTTCCCAGGCTATGCGACCGGCAAAGCTTTCCAGTTCGTCAGGTGTTATCTCAGAAATCGCCACACAGGGGATCCCGGAAATATCCATTCCCATTACGTTACTTGTCACGGTCGCCGGCAGAATTCTTGCAATCAGCATCTTTTTTGCTCTGTCTTTGATAATGCTTATCAAAGAAGCAAGTTCCCGGGAAAGGGAATGGTCAGCAATCGCATTTTCGGTAATAAGCAGCATGATACAACGGGCATTTCGCACCCGATCCTGTACAGAGGCAAACCACACTTTGCATTCATCCATTCGTGTTGGTATCCCCGGGACGGAATACACTTCGGATGGGATATTGCGACCATTCAGAGTATCAGCAAGCATATTCGCTATGCCAATATCCTTTTTCACACACCCTATCAATAAATCCTTGTTTTCCATATCCATTATCCTCACAGTCGGATGTTGTTCCGCCCATATCCATTCGTATCATAATTAGATGCTCTCAATTGTGCCCGCTTATGCCTCGTGGGCGCCTTCTTCCCATTCCCGTAAATAGGTTTCCGGGGCTTCTATGGTGATTTTTCTTTCCATTTACCCTTTCCTTTCCCGATAGAT
>JAFYNU010000398.1 GCA_017547975.1 Clostridia bacterium | reverse complement strand
GCTTAGCGAAAGTAGCGGGTCAGCAGGCCCTCGAATGCCTTGCCGTGGCGGGCTTCGTCGCGAGCCATTTCGTGAACGGTGTCGTGGATGGCATCCAGGTTGTAAGCCTTGGCCAGCTTGGCAAGCTCGAACTTGCCGGCGGTGGCGCCGTTTTCGGCATCAACGCGGAGTTCCAGGTTCTTCTTGGTGCTTGCGGTGACGACTTCGCCCAGGAGTTCGGCGAACTTGGCGGCGTGTTCGGCTTCTTCGTAAGCAGCCTTTTCCCAGTAGAGACCGATTTCGGGGTAGCCTTCACGGTGGGCAACGCGGGCCATGGCCAGGTACATGCCGACTTCGCTGCATTCGCCTTCGAAGTTGGCCTTCAGGCCGGCAATGATTTCTTCCTGTACTTCGGCGGGAACGTTTTCGCCAAACTGCTTGCCGACACCGACAACGTGTTCGGCGGCCCAGGTCTTTTCGGCCGACTGGATGGTGAACTTTTCACCGGGAACCTTGCACTGGGGGCAGAATTCGGGGGCAGATTCACCTTCGTGGACATAACCGCAAACGGGGCAGACGTACTTTTTCATTTCTTTTTCTCCTTTAAATGTTTTTTGTTTTTGAGTTTAGTTTTTGTGTGTTACTTGCAGTTTTCGCAATGACCGTAAAGGGTCAGGGCGTGGGAGTGAATCTCGATCCCGGTGTCGTGCTGAAGCCGGGTCAGGGTTTCCTCTCCAAGGGCTGAGGTTCGGATATCCACCACCCGTCCGCACTTTTTGCAGATAAAGTGCTGATGGGGGGAGGTGTCGTAGTCAAACCGCTCTTCGCCGTCGACTACCGCTACCGTAATCACCTCGCCATCCTCCCGAAATCCCGCAAGATTCCGGTAGACGGTACCAAGGCTTAACTCGGGGATTTGGGTTTTGAGGGCTTCGTAGATTTGTGCGGCGCTGGGGTGCGCTGTGGTGGAAGCAAGATACTTCCGGATTTCGTCGCGCTTCTTACTGTGTCTTCGTTCCATTCTCCCTCCGTTGAAGTATTAGTAATGATTACTGTTATTATTATACCGCAAATTTCTGAATTGTCAATAGGGTTTTTGAAAAAAATTCAAAAAAATTTTGGGAGCGGAATCGGGGCAGACGGTTGCCTTTTTGAATGGGTTGGTATATAATGAAGGGAGAGTTTTACCACAAGAAAGGATCCGCCCAATCGGCAATCGCCGGTTGGCTTAGAATCAATATGCGTCCCATCTCACTTTTGATTAAACCCGCCTCGGGGCTTTGCAATCTCCGGTGCAAATACTGCTTTTATCGAAGCCTGTCGGATCACTTGACCGGGGAGGCGGAGGTCATGTCGGGGGACACCATGCGGAAAATGGTGGACCGGGTATTTGAAGAAGATCCCTCCCAGCTGACCCTGGCGTTCCAGGGGGGAGAACCCACCCTGGCAGGACTGGGCTATTTCCGGGCGCTGGTAAACTATGTGGAAAAGAAGAACGAGAAAAAAATCCCGGTGCAGTATACCATCCAAACCAACGGTATGCTCCTGGACGTGGAGTGGGCCGACTTTTTGCGTGAGCATCATTTCCTGGTGGGCCTTTCGCTGGATGGTACCCAGGAAATCCACGATTCCCTCCGGCCCCGTCCGGATGATAAGGGCAGCTTCCAGCAGGTCATGCGCAGTGCGGAACTTCTGCGTCGGTATAACGTGGATTTCAACATCCTTTGCGTGGTGACCAACCGCCTGGCCCGGCGGGCGGAGGCGGTGTATTCCTTCTTCAAGAAAAACGACTTCAAATATATTCAGTTCATTCCCTGTCTGGATGAATTTGGGGAAACCCCGGCGGAATCCTTTGCTCCCGCCGCCAAGCGGTTTGGGGAATTCTATCTGCGTATTTTTGAACAGTGGTACCGTGACTTCATGGCGGGGGATTACGTCAGCATTCGCTGGTTTGACAACCTGATCCACATGGCCCAGGGAGAAGCGCCGGAGCTTTGCGGATGTATGGGTTATTGCCCGGGTCAGCTGGTGATCGAAGGGGATGGCAGCGTCTATCCCTGTGACTTTTATGTATCGGACGTTTTCCGGTTGGGCAACCTCCATGATATGAGCTTCACCGAAATGATTCAGAGCGAGACCATGTCCCGCTTTGTTGAAAAATCCTTTGAACACGAAAAAGAATGTGAAGCCTGCGACTACCGCTACCTTTGCCGGGGCGGGTGCCGCCGGGACCGGCAGAACGAGGTGGATGGGGATATTGGAAAATCCCGCTTCTGCGAAGGGTACAGAATCTTCTTTGCCCGGTTTATGCCCCGACTGGAATCGATTATGCAAAAACTCTCCCGTTGGAATATGGATGAAAGGAAATAAACGACATGATGAAAGAAATCGCCATTCAGGAATGGAAGGACAATCCCTTTACCGCTATCGGTAAGGATTGGCTTCTGGTGGGCGCCGGCAATGAAGCCGGGGCCAACGCCATGACCGCCAGCTGGGGTCAGATTGGTGAGCTTTGGGGAACCCACGTGATGACGGTGTTTATTCGGCCCCAACGCTACACCTGGGAATTTGTGGATAAGGAAGAATACTTCACCTGCCAGGTGCTTCCGGAAGAACTCCATAGCGCCCACAAGGTGTTCGGTACCCAGTCGGGCCGGGACCTGGATAAGGCGGCAGAATGCAACCTGACTCCGGTTTACGCCGACGGTAGCTTCTATTATAAGGAAGCCCGGCTTGTGGTGGTGTGCCGCAAGCTTTACGTGGATCAGCTCCGGGGTGAGTGCTTCATGGATAAGACCCTGGATGAAAAGGTCTATCCCGATAAAGACTACCACTACGTGGTGGTTGGCAAAATCGAAAAAATATACGTGAAGGAGGACTAAGAAAAGTCCCCCGAAACAAAACAGAAAGCAGAGGTGAACCCCTTCCATGGATGGACGAAGTCGGCCCGGCGGAGCCAAGTCGGTTTTTATGCCGGATAACGATCCGCCGCCTACGCTTTGCGGTAATCTATGCTTTGCTCCCTCCGGGGAACGGGAAGCATAACTGGCATAAACCGGCATTCCGCTTTTCTTCATGATACTATATAAGAAAAGGAGAGAACGTATGCCCGGAACCATTACCTTTGAAAAAATGATTGCCCAGCTCTTTGAGGAACGCAAGTATGCCTCGGTTCGCGACGTGTTCAAAACCATGAATCCGGCGGACATTGCCGCTATTTTTGCGGGGCTGGAGGAAGAAGAAACCAAATCGGCCGCCCTTTTCCGGCTTTTGCCCAAGGAGCTGGCCGCCGAAAGCTTTGTGGAAATGGACCCCGACCTGCAGGAGGGGCTCATCAAAAAGCTCACCGACCAGGAGCTCAAGCAGATCATCGATGAGCTCTACCTGGATGATGCGGTGGAATTGGTGGAGGAAATGCCCGCCAATGTGGTCAAGCGCATCCTGCGCCAGGCTGACCCCGAAACCCGGGAAATGATCAACGAAATGCTCAAATATCCCAAGGATTCCGCGGGGAGCATGATGACCAACGAGTTCGTCTACTTCCGCCCCCACACCACGGCGGCGGAGGCCATTGCCCTGATCCGAAAAACCGGACTGGACAGCGAAACCATCAACATCTGCTACGTCACCGACACCAACAGCCACCTGGTGGGTACCGTTACCATTCGCCGTATCCTTTTGGCCAAGGATGACGAAACCATGGATAACATCATGGAATCCAACGTTATTTCGGTGCACACCCTGGAGGACAAGGAAAAGGTGGCGGAGGTGTTCCGCAAATACACCTTCATTGCCCTGCCGGTTGTGGACGGGGAAAACCGCCTGGTGGGTATCGTCACGGTGGACGACGCCATCGACCTGATCGAAGAGGAAGCCACCGAAGATATCGAAATCATGGCGGCTATTACGCCTTCCGGCAAGCCCTACCTGAAAACCAGCGCTTTTTCCATCTGGAAGAGCCGTATTCCCTGGCTCCTGCTCCTGATGATTTCGGCAACCTTCACCGGCATGATCCTGAACCATTTCGAAGACGCCCTGGCGGCCCAGATCGCCCTGGTGGCTTACATCCCCATGCTCATGGGCGCCGGCGGTAACTCGGGAAGCCAGGCTTCCACCACCGTTATCCGTGGGTTGTCCCTAGGTGAAATCGAACTGCGGGACGTACTGCGGGTGATTTGGAAGGAGGTCAGGGTGGCCTTCTTCTGCGGTGTCACCATGGCGGCGGCAAACTTCCTGAAAATGATCTTCTTCGACCACGTGACCACCATGGTGGCCATGGTGGTTTGTATTACCCTGGCCTTGACGGTTCTTTTCGCCAAGGTGATCGGTGCGGCCTTGCCCATTCTCTCGAAAAAGCTGGGTCTTGATCCCGCTGTGATGGCGTCCCCCTTCATGACCACCTTTGTGGACACCCTGTCGCTTCTCATTTACTTTGCCACGGCTTCGGCCCTGTTGCAGATCTGAATTTCAAACGGTGTGCATTCCGCACACCGTTTTTTCCTAAAGGGGGCTCACTATGACTCATAGAGAACGATTTTACAAGCTCTTTGCCTTTGAGCCGGTTGACCGGATCCCGCTTTATTATTTTGGCTCCTGGATCGAAACCAAGGAGCGTTGGGTGAAGGAAGGCTTTACGGGTGAGGTGATCCGCGGCGACGCCGGACCCCAGCTCCCCGGTATGGACCCCGATTGGGAGGTGGGTCTCTGGAACGTGCAGGGACTGGTTGCCACCGGTGCCATCGGGGACGTAGCCCCCGGCGTGCTGGAGGAAAACGAAAAGCAATACCTCTACCGTAATTCCCTGGGCAGGGTGGACCTGGTGCGAAAGGATGGCTCATCCATTCCTCATACCGTCACCTGGCCCCTGGAACCCACCTGGGAATCCTGGGAGAAGTTCAAACGTTACCTGGAACCCACCCCCGACCGCTATACCCCGGGGTGGGAGAAGATGGCGGAGGAGCTCAATGCCGCCGATCGGGTCACCACCTTCATGGGAGGGAGCTTCTACGGTTGGCTCCGGGACTTCATGGGGGTGGAAAACCTTTCGTATATCATGTATGACGAGCCCGAGCTCCTGGAGGAAATGGTTTCCGCCATTACCGACCATTTTATGATCTTAATGGAACCCATCCTCAAAAAGGTGAAGTTCGATTTCGTCTATTTCTTCGAGGATTGCTGCGGAGCCGACGGGCCCCTCTTTTCCCCGGCTTGCTATAAGCAGTTCTTCCATCCCTACTATAAGAAGCTTATCGACTTCTACAAATCCCATGGGGTGCCCTACGCCCTCATCGACAGCGATGGGTTGATGGAACCCCTGATTCCCTGCTGGCTGGAATCAGGCTTTGATATCCTTTTCCCACTGGAGGTGGGCAAGTGGGAGGCTGCTCCCGACAAGGTCCGGGAGAAATTCGGGGACCGGGTCAGAATTTTGGGAGGGGTGGACAAAAGGTTCATGTCGGCCCCGGAGGAGGAGCTTCGCGCCCACCTTCTCACCCGCAAAGCGGCCGCCGATGCGGGGGGCTATCTGCCCATCCCCGACCACCGGGTTCCCCCGGAGGTCAGCCTGAAACAAATGATGACCTACATCCGGGTATTCCGCGAAATATTCGGATGAGAAGAGGGAAGAAATGCATTCCAGCCTTATGAAAGACAAATAGGAGCAAAACGCAAGGAAGGTGTAAGATTGTGAAAACTCCCATACCCTATAAGGGGAATGAACCTTACATATTTATCAGCTATGCCCATAAGGATTCAGAACGGGTGTGGCCTGTTATAGCCCGATTACAAGCAGATGGGTATCGTGTCTGGTATGATGAAGGCATTGACCCCGGCACCGAATGGGATGAGAACATTGCCTATTATGTGAAGCGATGCGGATATTTTATTGCTTTTATGTCGGAAGCTTACCTTGCCAGCGGCAACTGCAGAGATGAATTGAATTATGCCCGTGATCTGGAGAAAAAGCAGGTTCTGGTTTATTTGGATGAGGTGGAACTCCCGAAGGGAATGGCGCTTCGTTTTAGCCGGTTTCAAAGCTTCAGAGCAGATCGCCCGGGATTTATCAGACGGCTTTATGAGACGGAGGAAATTGAAAAATTCACCAGCGGTATCAGGGATCGAAGAAAAGCATGGTGGATTCCTGCCAGTCTGGTATCAATTCTGGTGGTAGCCCTGATTATGCCGGGCTTTTTTCAGAAGGAGCCGGAAAGTAAAGTGCCGGAGGAAAAGCCGGAGGAAGAACCTGTGGCTACCCAACAGGTGGAGATTCCTGTGACCTTCAAGCAAACGGCATTCCTCAGTGATTCCGATGTCAAATTGACAGCGCAGGATCTTTATTTCGAAGAGGATGGTGATTTGTGCTTGGAGGTACAGCTGGAGAATACCAGCGATAAAGCGGTGGATATCTCATGGAGCGACATCTATTTGAATGGCCATCAAAGTTATGTGGGTTTACTGGTTGAAGGAGAAGACATTTATACCCACTATATCTATGGGGCAGAACCCAATGTCAATATGCCGGCAAAATTGATTTGGAAAGTGGAGGATCTGGAAACTTGTGGTTTGGGCAGCATACGGGATCCCAAACAAATCACCTGTATTGAAGGCCAGTGTCAGCTGACGCAGGAAGGACAAGTAAGCAGCATGGCGCAAATCCTCTTCTATCCCTATGGACAGGAAGCCCATATTCCGTTGTCATATGGTTTGGATGAAGAGGATGTGGTGCTGGCGGATCGCCAGGATTACAAATTGATTTTTACGGGGTGCCGAGTGAATGAGAAGGGAACCTGGGTAGGGGAATTTCTGCATATGAACCTGTCGGATCGCCATCTTACTGCAAGTATGAACGTGGAGCAGACCAATGGATACGTAACCAATACATACGAAACGGCGCGAGTTCGCCCGGAAAGCATGGTTTATACGTATACCCGATTGCCGGAATGGCAGGTGACCCAGTGTGATGCGGTTCGTCGCCTAGATGGATGGTATTATCTTTACGATACCAGAGCAAATGAAAAAATTAATGAGCAGACCGCTTTTGTTCTTTATCCGGAGGGAGACCCCAATATCACCTTCCCCCTTCGTACACTGAATGAGGAAGATACTGTTCTTTTGGAAAACGAATATATCCGTCTGGCGCTGATTGAAGAATATGCCGAATCAGAAAAATGCTATGCCTGGCGGGTTTACTGTGTAAATCTTTCAAATCAAGAATTGAGGGTTACTCTGACGGACAGAGTGGAGAATGGAGAACCGGGATACGATTGGTACATGGGGATACTAAAACCGGGATGCCAATTTTTTGCGACAGAAAGACACTATCATTATGGGGAATCCACCCAGTATATTGGGACCGGAGACCTGGTGGTGATTGACAACAACGATAACGACCAGGAACTGAGCAGGGATCCCTTACGTTTGGAATTTCACTGGTGAGAGGAAGAAAATGGAAAGACCGAGTTGCTATCAGGGCGAGGAAGCATTCATTTTTGTCAGCTATGCCCATAAGGATTCAGAAAAAGTATGGCCCATTATTACCAGACTTGGGAAGGACGGTTATCGGGTATGGTATGATGACGGTATCGACCCCGGTAGTGAATGGGATGAGAATATTGCCGCACATGTGGCAGAGTGCGGGTACTTTGTTGCTTTTTTGTCGAAAAACTATCTTGCCAGCAACAATTGCAAGGATGAACTGAATTTTGCACGGGATCAGGGAAAACCACAGCTTCTGATTTATCTGGAGGATGTGGAGATTCCCCAGGGTATGGCCATGCGTTTGGGCAGAAATCAGGCCATTTTCTATGATCGTTACCAGGACAAGGAAGCATTTTTCGTCAAACTTTACGATGCCCAGGATATCGAAGTTTTCCATGAAAACTTCAAACCCGTAGTGCCAAAACCTGAAGTGAAGGAATCTGTATTGCGGGAAACAAAGAATAAGCCGATAAGGTTGATCGTGGTGGCGATCCTGGTGGTGGCGGTCCTGGTGGTGATTGCCGCGGGATTTTTCCTGCGAGGCATTGGCATGGGAAAGATGCGTAAGGAAGTTCCGCAGAAGGAAACGGAGACCAGTAAACCGATACATAGTGAAGAAACCCTGCGGAAGGTTACCAACATGGTGTTGGCGGATAATGAGCAAATCAAGGTCACGGCTATCGATACGGTGGTGGATGACCGATACTATACCTTGTCTCTTGCAGTGGAGAACAAGGGCATGGGAGATTTGTATCTGACTACCCAGAACTTTTATCTGGATGGAGTTGCCTTTGACCCGGATTGGCGTGGAACCTTAAAAACCGGCGATACGAGTCTGGTGGAAATGCTTTGGAATCGGGAGACCATGTTGAAGTACGGGCTTGACCCGGAAAAGATTACCCTGATCGAAGGGGAAATGAGCGGTCGTTACCTGGATAATTCGGGAGAAATCGATATCTGTCCGGTGGTTTATCATCCCTACGGGCAGGAAAATGTGAAAATGGTAACCTACACTCCTGAGGAAGGAGATGTTGTCCTGCTGGATACGGAGGAATTTCTGGTGGTGGCCACAGACAGCTACTTTGGGGAGGAAGATATGTGGGTTCAGGAGTTTGTGTGCGTAAACCGCACCGAACAGAACCAAGTCTTTGATACGGAGGAAGATAGTCTAAACCGTCATCGCCTGCTGAACGGGATCTCTGGTTTGTCGGAATTGGTCTATGCAGGACGCATAGCCTATAGCAGAGCATGTTATTATGGACTGCAATGGCGCTCAACCGGCCAGGATGCAGTACTGGAATATAGCGGAAAGTTTGATATTACCAATCCGGATAACAGAAAGGATCCGCAAAGAGCGTTGTATCCCTTCACGGTATACCCGCAGGGTGAGGCTGCTGCCCGGGAGCTGTCGGTTCGTCAATTAACGGCAGAAGAAATTCTCATAGAAAATGAGTATATCAGGGTAGCTTATCTGGGTTCCAGGGAGGTCAATGACAGCAATGGAGATATGTTCTACTTTCTGAATTTAACAGAAGAGGATCAGAAATTTGACTTTTCTCTCCTTTATGAAAATGAAAAAGACTCCGTGGGGATCCCCTGCCATTTGCATGCGGGACAGGAGGGGATGATCCTGTCCCACCGTATGATAGATGTGGGAATCCAGGGGAGCCCGGCAGTCCTTCAGTTACGGATTCAGAATATCCATGAGGAGGTGACGGTGATTATTACGAATCCTCCCGAAGAATGACCGGGACGTAGATATACAAGAAGAGGTAGTGAAAATGAATCGACCCATACCTTACAAAGGTGAGCTTCCCTTCATTTTCGTCAGCTATGCCCATAAGGATGCCAACCGGGTTTGGCCCATTGTGGAACGTATGCAGGCGGATGGCTACAGGGTCTGGTATGATGAGGGTATCGACCCTGGTACTGAATGGGATGAAAACATAGCTGCGCATGTGGCAGACTGTGGCTATTTTATCGCATTGCTTTCGGAAAACTACATGGCCAGCAATAACTGCAAAGATGAATTGAATTTCGCCCGGGAACAGGGGAAACCACGGCTGCTCGTTTATCTGGAGGATGTGAATCTGCCCCAGGGGATGGCTCTGCGGTTGGGACGTATCCAGGCGATTTTTATGGATCGTTACCAGGAAAAGTCGAAATTTTACCAGAAACTCTATGAGGCTCAAAACATCGATGCCTTCCGGGATGGAAATTTGGATAAAGAACAGGAAAGGGTTGCTTCGGTATCCAAAACAACGAGGAGGAAGAAATACTGGCCTGTTTGGATGGCAATATTGTTGAGCATAACGGTTACAGCGGCAGCCTTCCTTTTGCCCAAAGGGGGGGCGCAGACCCCAGTTCCGCCTGATTTGGAGCCCACATCCAATCAACAGGAGGAACCGGATTCGAAGTCGGAACTGAAGCCGGTTACCAATGTGGTGCTGGTGGATGGGGCAGATATGAAAGTCACGGTCCTGGGCACCCAATTGGACAGCCGTTATTATACCCTGATGTTGTCGGCTGTCAACAAAAGCACGGAGGATCAAAATTTCAGCACCTATAACAGCTACCTGAATGGTGTGGCCTTTGATCCGGATCAAAACTTTTATTTGCCTGCGGGAGAGGACACTTTGATCGAACTGCAATGGAGCAGAGAGATTGCGCAACAATACGGCATCGATTTGGAACGGGTTACTGTGATTGAGCTGCGTTTCGGGGACGAGTACCATGCATATTATCCCTATGGTGAAGAAAACGTGCAGCGGACGGTCTACATACCAACGGAACAGGACCTGATCCTTTTGGATACACCGGAATACTTGGTAGTAGCCCGGAATCCTCAGCCCCATGAACCCGGCACAATTTGGCAGCAGGAGGTTGTTTGGGTCAACCGCACCGAAAAAGACGCTGTTTTTCGCGTGAACCGTGTCTCGGTTAATGGCTATAGTCAGGAAAAGGATTGGCTCCGCCAAGTGAGGCCTCAGGGAATGTATTTTGGCGAAATAGCGTATTCCCGGGATTATCAATGGCTGGCAGCTGCCGGTGAAAGGGTGCTGCAGATGAAGGGGACTCTGGATATCTATCAAAGCCAAGAAATCAATTATGAATTGCCGATTTTCATGAGCCGGGAGTTTGTCATTTATCCGGAGGGGGAAAAGGCGGCGGAGGAAGTTCTCAAACCCAGAGAAATGGATCCGGACCGTATTCTGGCGGAAAACAGCCTTTTCAGGATTGCTTACCTGGGAATAGTACCGGGGCAGGACGAGGAAACAGCCGAGCTTCTCTACCTGGAGAATCTCTCCGAGCATTTTATTGATGAGTATGTGGGAGTTGAATGGTACGATGAATCGAATGACGGCTATTACTCCAGCGAAGGCTATGCCTTGCAGCCCCATGCCAGAACCATACTTCAGGCGGAGCGGGGGAAACTAGAGGAAAGTTATTGGCTTTATGCCTGCGTGTATCACAGCGAATTTATGCATCCCGAGGAAGGAGGGGGAGGCTCCTTCTGTGTGTCGGGCGAATACCGGGTACAACCGCCGGCATCGTAAGCGGATTCCCTCTGCAATCTTTACCTTGATGAATATGGAGCTTGCCGGAAGGTCGGTTGGCCTTCCGGCTTGTTTGATTTTAGAGGGGTGCAGAGGAATATGTTTGTATCATGAAATAATTGGGATTCGACAAAATAAACTGTTGCAAATTCGGATTGAGTGTGATATAATACTTCTTGTCCGAAAATGCGGGAGTAACTCAATGGCAGAGTTTCGGCTTCCCAAGCCGACTACGCGGGTTCGATTCCCGTCTCCCGCTCCACGAAAAAAGTCTCTTTTGTCTACCAGACAAAAGAGACTTTTTTTGAACTAAGTGTGCCTTGCGGCACGTGAAGCACACCTTCGGTGCGTTAAGCGATGCTTTGCATCGTGAAGTGCCTGCGGGCATGAGTGGCACACTTAACTTCACATTGTGCGAAAGCACAATACTTCACTATGTCATCGGCATAACTTCACTTGGCGAAGCCAAACTTCGCGGAATGTTGCAAACAGGCAATGATTATGCTATAATTTGTTAGACAAATTTACAATTTAACAAACAAGGCAGGCACATTACTTTTGGGTAGTATTTCCTCAATTCTGCTCCGTTTAGGTAGTCTTTCATTTCATCTGTAAAGCATCTCCGCAGGGCATGCGATATGCATGCTCTGTTTTTTTATGCAAAAATACACGTCTACTATATGTGGGGGTATAGGATGAGCATAACTACTACGAATGGAAAAAAGTCGAAAGCTGTCAAAAAAATAGCACTTGCCAAGTTGCGCCTGCTGTAGTATAATAACAAAGAA
This sequence comes from Clostridia bacterium, assembly GCA_017547975.1. Lineage (GTDB taxonomy): Bacteria > Bacillota > Clostridia > Oscillospirales > QAMX01 > RUG11797. The sequence goes on along the minus strand of JAFYNU010000398.1, from coordinate 277 downwards.
GAGTGCGCTATGACGAACGGAAAGATACGCTGAAGAATGCGCCAAAACGAACGGTAATAAACGGGATACAATGCGCCATGACGAATGGAAGATGAGGAGGGAATCGACGGTATGGAACGGCTGACTGCACAGGAGATTGCGACCCAATGGGGGGTGTCTCTGCGCTACGTGCAAGCCCTTTGTCAGAAGGGGAGGATCGAGGGAATCGTGAAAAAGGGGCGGGATTGGATGATCCCGGCGGATGCACTCCGCCCGGCCGACGGACGAACCCGGGCGG
>JAFYNU010000028.1 GCA_017547975.1 Clostridia bacterium | reverse complement strand
AGGGGCCCTATATCCTGGATATTGGGGTAACCCTGCATGGGGAGGGGCACAGTGCCTACGCCCACACGGTGGGCCATCACACCGGCCTTTGCGAAATCGCAGTGGATGGAAAGACCATTTATCAGCACGAGCCCGAAATTGCCGCCGGTAACCTGGACCATTCGGTGCTGAGCGTTGCGGGCATTATTGAGTTTGCCGAAAGCTGTGATCTTACAGCCGTGAAGGCGGTCCTGGACCGCCAGATCGCCTACAACACCGCCATTGCCAAGGAGGGACTCACCGGCAAATACGGTGCCGCCATTGGCCGGACACTGCTCATGTCCTATGGGGATACGGTGCATAACCGGGCGAAGGCATGGGCTGCCGCCGGATCGGATGCCCGTATGAGCGGGTGCGAACTGCCGGTCATCATCAATTCGGGTAGTGGCAACCAGGGCATGACCGCGTCCCTGCCGGTGATCGTCTATGCCAAGGAGCTTGGGGTGTCGGAGGACATGCTCTATCGGGCTCTCCTGGTTTCCAACCTGACCACCATCCATTTGAAGACCGGAATCGGTTGCCTTTCGGCCTACTGCGGAGCCATCTCCGCCGGGGTAGGGGCCGCCGCAGGCATCACCTACATGTACGGTGGGCGGCTTGAAGAAATCTCCCACACCATCGTCAACGGGGTTGCCATCAACTCGGGGGTGGTGTGCGACGGAGCCAAAGCCAGCTGCGCCGCAAAGATCGCTTCGGCGGTGGAATCGGGCCTGCTTGGTATGCAAATGTATATGCACGGCAAAGAATTTTACAGGGGTGACGGTATCGTTGCCGCCGGGGTGGAAGCCACCATCGAAAACGTGGGTAAGCTCGCCCAAAACGGCATGGCCGAAACCGACCGGGAAATCATCCGCATCATGCTGAAAAACTGAGTAGAATTGCAAAATCAAATCACAAGAAAGCGATAAGGAGGGGAAAACGTGAATCAAAAAATCAAGTGTATTACCGCAATGCTGCTCGCTGTACTTGTGATCATGCCCCTCCTTGTAACCTGCGGTGGCGGTGGGGAAGAAAACAAGGCGGAGCTTCACGAACAGGAAGTGGGAAGCGAGCCGCTTATTCTGGAAGAAGCCCCTACCAAAATACAACGTGGGAATATCCGTCTGCTCTGCATGTCGGAGGATGATGCCGTATTGAATGAGATTGTATCCCGCTTTAACCAAAGCCATAAGGAACAGATTGAGCTGATCCATCCGGAAAATGAGAATTCGGTCGATACCGAATCCTTTTATACCATGGTTCTGTCTCAGGAGTATGATATTCTGGTGTACCACAGCTATTCGTTTCTTCGAACCCTTACCGAAGCAGGGTACCTGATACCCATGGATGACCTGGTGGGAAGCGAAGCAGAAAAGACGGCGTATCTTCGTTCGGTTCTGGATGCCGGACGGGTGGAGGATTCCCTGTATATCCTCGCCCCATTTTTTACCGTCCATGGAGTTCGGACCGATTCATCGGTTTCCCGGGAGGCGGTGTCAAGCCTTAACGGTCTGTTCGACTATATCCAATCGTCATCGGAATGGAGTAACGATTTGGAAAGAGAGGTTGGCTATCTGTTTTTGGGAGAACATGGATTGGATCGGTGGTTTGATTATGAAAATTTGACCTTTGACTTTTCAACCCCGGAATTTGATCAACTTTTGGAACTGGATGAGATTCTTCGGAACCGGAGTCATGAAGACGGCAATACCGCTCTTTCGCTTTATGCCGATCCGGTATTTGACGCAACCGTAGCAGGTACGTGGAAGCCGGAATGGAACTATTCTCCCTTCCCGATGGAACCGGGTCAAGGCTATATCATATCCACGTCGAACGGCTTTGTTGTTTCAAGCGAGGCGCAAAATCTTGGGACAGTAGAGGGATTTTAACCTTCTTGCTGTCGGAAGAGATTCAGGAAATGGAAACGACTGCCGTTTTGGGTGATTCCTATGCGGTAAATATGGAGCTTCCGGTTAGCCGAAGCGCCCTGCAGAAGGTGTTGAAAAAACGCGGGACCGATTCCATGGGGAACGATTGGACATATTTGGACGAATGGATCGATCGGTGTACCGCCATGTGCGAGCAGGCCGACCATTTCAGCTTTACAGGGTTTGTGGAGCTCTATTTGCCCTATGATCGTGCAAAATCCTTGCCTTTAGAGGAAAGAAGGGCATCGATGGAAAAAGAAATCAATGCCGAACTTGCTTCCTGGAGAGAAAGCCTTTATGAATCCGAATAGGCGAATGGAGGGAGTATGAAGAGTATCAAGTTCGGGATTGCCCTGCTTTGTATCATCGGTATCTTGATGATGGGCGGATGCAAAAAAGACGATAGGATCGCATTGGAAGAGGGAGAAAACTATTCGCTGAATGCGGAGGAAATCCTGTCTACAAAGCAAACCTTGACCGGATTGCAGCCGGTGGAGGATGGATACGTTCTGTATGCGGCAGGAATTTCCTGTTCCCTGCAAAAGGATTTTACTCCGTCGAAATGGGCTACTGACGACGATGCGCCCACGGTTATGGAAGTAGGACGCTATACCGATAGGAGTGACGTGTATGCCATACGTTCCAATCGGGATATATATAAAAATGGAGAACTTATAGGGGTATCCTTTCCGGAATCGCTTTTTCCGAGAGGGTTTTGGAAAATAGAGAATCGTTGTTATCTTGTTTCCGACCGCATCGACCATGACGGAGTGGTTATCGGGGCGGCCTTGTCTGCCTGGGAAAAGGACAGGGTCGGAGAACTCATAAAATTGGAGGGCATACCGGGAGAGATTCGCCTTCTTGCCACTGGGGATGGATTCGGTTACGCCTTGTGTGAAGATACTGTCTACCGAACCGACGGAAAGCAATTGGATAACCTTGGCTCTCTTTATGATTGTGGTATTGACCCGTCGGAAACGATAAGCATGCTGGCGGAAGAAAACGGAAGGCTGTTGTTGGTAACAAGCCACAGTCTGTGGGAGTTAAGCGTAGACGCCGCAGAAAACGACGAAACCCCGGTACTTACCATAGCATCCTATCGGGAACCTTCCTTGTCTTTGACCAGGCAGGTACATGACTTCAATATGCAAAACAATGGGGT
>JAFYNU010000397.1 GCA_017547975.1 Clostridia bacterium | reverse complement strand
GGCATCCAGGGCCCGGATGACGGCGTTGCTCCACCGGGCGGCAGGGAGCATGTGGTCGTAATTTTTCCGAACCTGCATGGGGGTCCAGACCGCATCCGACCGGTATTCCTCCGGAATGGGTTCCAGGGTGTCATCCAGGAAGGCCATATAGTCCTCCGGGTCCCGGCTGGCGATCAGGTGGGCATCCTCCAAAAGATGCAGGGTGACGTTGCTTCGAAGCCGGATGGATTTGATGTGATAATCCCCGGCGGGAATTTCCACCACCCCTCCCCCCGCAAGATAGCAGGCATCGACGGCTTGTTGGATGGCCTGGGTGGGGTTGGGCGAATGGTTTACACGGATAAGTTCCATGGGATCACCTCCTCTGTTGACAGGGTTATTGTAGCACAGATTTCCGAAAATGGAAACTCCCCTTTTTAAAGATTGTGCAAAGAACGCGGGAAATGCGTTGACGAAAGACTATTTTTTTGGTAGAATACAGATACTTGAATTCTGAAAGGAGTTGGCCTTTTTGGACCCGCTACCCCGAAGTAGCCATTTGATCGGTCTGTTTCAAACCCCACCCGGTGACGCCGTTTTTTCATGATACGGCGCCAAAAATGATACGAAATACATAACGGAGACTTTGAAATGGACATATATAAGCAACTTCTGCTCCAAATCATCCTGATCGCTCTCAACGCCTTTTTTGCGGCCACCGAGATTGCGGTCATATCGCTGAACGAAAAGAAGCTGAAATCCCGGGCGGAGGATGGCGACAAAAAGGCCACCCGCATGCTCAAGCTGGTGGAGGATCCCACCCAGTTTCTTTCCACCATACAGATCGGCATCACCCTGGCGGGCTTTTTGGGCTCCGCCTTCGCCGCCGATAACTTCGCCGAGCGGCTTTCCTCCTTCGCGGTGAACACCTTCCGCCTTTCTCCTGCCCAGGCAGGGCTGATGGAAACCGTATCGGTGGTGCTGGTCACCCTGATTCTCTCCTTCTTCACCCTGGTATTGGGGGAATTGGCTCCCAAGCGGGTGGCCATGAAGCACAAGGATAAGCTGGCCGAGTCGGTTTGCGGCATCATTTCCGGCCTGTCGGTGATGTTGAAGCCGGTTATCTGGCTCCTGACGGTATCCACCAACGGTGTCATCCGCCTTTTCGGCATTGACCCCAACGAAAAGGAAGAGGCGGTTTCGGAAGAAGACATCGTTTTGATGCTGGATGCCGGAGCCGACGAGGGCAGTCTGGACGAAACCGATATCGAATACATCAAAAACGTCTTCAAGCTGGACGGCATGACCGCCCAGGACGTAATGACGCCCCGAAAGGCACTTACGCTCATTTCCTCCGATGCCTCCCTGGAAGAAATTTGGGACGTGATCGAAGAGGAGGGCTATTCCAGAATCCCCATCTTCACCGAAACCATCGACAACATCACCGGGGTGCTCTACTCCCGGGATTTTCTGCTCCATCACCGAAAGCCCGATTTCACCCTGGAGCAAGCCATGTTTGAACCCACCTTCGTGCCCGAAACGGTACACCTGGACACCCTGTTCCAGGAGATGCAACGGGAACACAACCACATCGTCATCGTGGTGAACGAATACGGCGAGACCTCCGGCGTGGTAACCATTGAGGACATTCTGGAGGAATTGGTGGGAGAAATCTGGGACGAAAGCGACGAGGCTGTGGAGGATTTCACCCAGCTTTCCGACAGCTCCTGGCGGGTATTGGCCTCCGCCGGAATCGATAGCTTTTTCACCGAATTCGACCTGACTCCCGACGAGGAAACCGAAGCATCCACCGTCAACGGCTGGCTTTCCGAACAGCTTGGGGATATCCCCGCCGAGGGCGACAGCTTTGATTTCATGAATTTGAAGGTCACGGTTTCCAAAGCCGACGACGTCATGGCCCAGGAAATCATTGTGGAGCTCCTGCCGAAGGAAGAAAACGAAGACTAACCCATCAGACGCGTCCCGAAAGGGGCGCGTTTTTTTATGGATGGGGGACGGCCGTCCCTACGTTGCACCCGGCAGGTCTTTGCATCATCGGCGATTTGTGCAAATTTTGATTTGCCGCATGACGGCGGGAGCAAGCCCCTTACCTGTAAGGGTTGTGCTCCGACCGATACTGACGGGGCGTCACCAGGTATTGTTTTTTGAAAAGCTTGGAAAAATAGTTCACGTCGGAAATGCCGCAGTGCTGGGCCACCGTCTGAATCTGCAGGTTGGTGGCGGTAAGCAGGTTTGCGGCCTGGTTCATGCGAAGTTCGGTGACGTATTCGGTGATGGTTTTGCCGGTTTCCCGGTGAAAGAGATCCGAAAGGTAACTGGCGTTGACGTTCAAAAGCTCCGCCAGAGCAGAAAGGGACAGGTCGGCGGTCAGGTCGGATTCCATGCAGGCGATGGTTTGGCGCACCGGGGCAGAATAGCGCCGCAGGGCGCTCTTTCGCACCAGGCGGCAGTAGGTCCGCACCATGGTTCGCATCAATTCTCCCCCCGCCTCCGGGTCGGTGATCTGCTCCACCCGCCGGGCCATGTCGGAGGAGGTGGCATCCAGATGCAGGGGGTGTACGCCCCCCCGTTCGGCGGCTTTGCGAAGGAGGGTGTTGCAGACGATGCAGTAGTTTTTCATGTTGCGAATCGAATCCGACGTGCGAAGCTCCAGCGAAAGCTTGGAGAAATTCCCCAGCATCCGCTCTGCCCGCTGGCTTTGGCCCAGGGTCACCAGCTGCATCCACTCGTTTTCGTAGGCGTAGCGGTCTTCCATGGATTTCATCCGCAGCATCACCTCCGCCGGGTCCCGGCCCGCTTCCTCCTCCTGCCAGAACCTTCCGGCGGGCGGATCGTCCCGAACCTCCAGCATGGTGAAGGTGTGGCTTCCGCCCCAAATGGTTTCCCCGAACACGTTCATCATGGCAAAAAAGGCGCTGTCGTCCCGCAGGAGAGGAATGGCGGCATAACAGGCTTCCAGGTCGTGAAGACGGCTTGCGGGAAGCCCGTAGCGCTCCGCCTCCTCCATCAGCTGTTCCCGGGTCTTTTCTACGGTCACGTAAGGTCCCACCAGCATGCCGTCCCCGGTTTCGGGCAGCAGGAGAAAGACGTAGTTGCAATCGAATTCATCGGTGATGCGGTAGATGGTATTTCCCTCCGCCCAGCTTCTTGGCGCCCGTAGCATTTTGGGATAGCCATCCCCCACTCCAAGGAATTTGCGGAGCCCAAGATCCGGGTACCGGCCGGGTTCCCGCTCCCCTTCCAGGAGCATCACCCGAAGACGCATTTTCCCAAGAACCTTTTCCAGGTAGTCATATTCCGCCTGATATTTCACGGGATTTCCCCCCTTTCAGAGGCGTTTTTTTGCGGTTTTGTTATTATCGTATATTTTACAAAAAATTTCAAGACTTCGGACAAATTTTTTGCTGATTAACCCAAAT
>JAFYNU010000396.1 GCA_017547975.1 Clostridia bacterium | reverse complement strand
TCAAGCGATTCACCCTGCCGGAGAATCACAAGCTCCTTGGAAAAATGCTCATATACGGCGTAATCGCCTGCGGGCAGGCCGTCGATATCACCCGCCGAAATGGTGGCGGTGACCGGCTTTTCTCCCTCGTCCAGGTTCAAAAGGGCCATGACTCCGTGTGCCCCCGCCATATTCTGGAGCTTCAGGGCTTTCCCGGAGGTGGTGGGGTCCAGGGTGAGGGTGTCGCTTGTGGGCACGCAGGGGCGGTCGCAACGGAGGATTTTTCCGTCCGAAAGGGTGAGGGGGTGGAAAATTTCCGCCACGCTTTCCTCCAACCGGTCACTGACGTAAATGGGGCCGCCGCTGATGGCACGCATCAGGCTGTTTTTCTTGGCCTGGCCGTCCCCGGACCACCACATATCCCAGTCGCAGTAGTAAAATTCGCCCTGCAGAACCGAGTTGAAGGCGCATTGGAGTACGTGCTTGGTGAACCATGCCTTGTTGTCCGGCAGGAAGTCGTCGCTGGTGCGGGATACGGCGCTGTTGGTGCGGGTCCACATGTCCTCACTTCCCATGCCCATGCAGTTGATCATCACGCCGCCAAAATGTTCTCCCACCGAAGCCTCCATGCCGTCGTGGAAAGACCGGGCCACCTTTCCCACCGGGGCAAGCCCCTTGTAGTAGCGGCGGGTCATGGACTGGTTATCGATCTTCACAAAGTCGGCGCCGGCTTTGCGGAAGAAGTCGTGGAAGGTCTTGTAGTAAAGGTAGGCGTGTCCCGATTCGTAATTGGGCACCCGGTAGCCGGTGGGCAGGGTGAGAAGGTGATCCTTCAGAACCTGGTAGGCCGGGCCGTCGGGGTCGATGCCACGCCAGTAACCGGTGGTGGGATGCCACATACCAACCTTCAAGCCCCGTTCCTTTACCCCGGCAATGGTGTGGGCAAGACCCTGGGGGAAACGGATGGGGTCGGCTTCAAAATTCCACATGGCGCTTCGGTGCATCAGGTTCACCATTTCACCGAAATCCTTGTAGCTTTTTCCGTAGAAGTCACGGATTTCGGCCCACATGTCGTCAAAAATGGCCCACTTAACCGGGATATTCTTTTCCTTGAATTCGTCGCATTTTTGGAAAATGCCCTCTTCGTTCACCCGGATCTGCATGCTGTCCCAGCTGCACCAGCCCAGATATTCGAAAAGATCGGGATAGCTCCGTTCCTCCCGGTGGCGGATGCCGCTGCCGAGAAGGGAGAGGGCGGTCTGGGTGAGGGTTTTCATCAGGGGCGCCACCCGATCGCCTGTGGCATAGACCAGAGTGAGGCCGCGGCAGGCATAAAGCCCCGAACACCAGGCAAAGCTCCGGGCGGCGATCTTGCCATCCCCGGTGCCCCGCAGGACACACTTCCAGGTATCGTTTACCACCGGCAGGACGGCGGTGAAACGACCGTCGGTATGCTCCAGGATCAAGGCCTGGGTTTCGTCGGGAACCTCCGAAAGGGCGGTGCCGAAGGCCGGGGCACACCAGTACTCGGTTTTCCGGCAAACCGCCATGAAGCGGCGGATGGGCATGGTGGGGGAGAGGAGCAGGTCCACCCCCTTGTCGGGGTGGATGGAACCGTTTTCTCCCTCCTCCTGGGAGTTGGGAGCCAGGGCATCGGTGAAAAGTGCCGTCACCTGACCGTGTTGCTCCGCACGGGCAGAGGAGTGGCTTTCGGAAATTCGTCCGTCGGCGGTATGTAAAAGCAGCTTGTAATCAAACATGGTGCGATCCTCCTTGTATAGAAAAAGTATAACACAAGTTTTTTGACTTGACAATGAGAAAATCATCATATTCCCGTTGACAAAGCACGAAAATCCGATATAATGGAAGCAACAGAATCTTCCCCGGTATAGCGGGGGAAAACACAGGAAAACGGTAGGAAAAATCTATGGACGGAAGAGCCGCACATATTTTCAATATCCAGCGGTTTTCGGTCTCCGACGGACCGGGAACCCGTACCACGGTATTCTTTAAGGGGTGCAACCTTCGGTGCAAGTGGTGCCACAACCCCGAAAGCTTCGTTGCCCGGCCTCAAATCGAAATCAACCCGGATAAATGCATCGGCTGCGGTGCCTGTCTTGCCGTCTGCCCGGCGGGTGCCCACCTGGTGGGGGAGGGCAGCCACAGCATTGACCGGACGAAATGCACCGGGTGCGGTGCCTGCGCCGACCAGTGCTTTGCGGAAGCGTTGGTTTTGGTGGGCAAGACCCTTTCGGTGGAGGATATCATGGCTGAAATTTTAGAGGATCGTCTCCTCTATGAAAATTCCGGCGGCGGTGTTACCTTCTCCGGCGGGGAGTGTATGCTCCAACCGGAGGCGTTGACGGAACTCCTGAAGGCCTGCAAGGCGGAGGGACTCCATACCGCCGTGGATACCGCAGGGAACGTACCCACCGAATACTTTGAAGCGGTGGCTCCCTGGACCGACCTGTTCCTCTATGACGTGAAGGCGGGCACACCGGAAAGGCACAAAGCCCTCACCGGAAGCGACAACCGCCTCATCACCAAAAATCTTTCCTGGCTGAAGGAAAACGGAGCCGGGATCCTGATCCGCATTCCCTTTATTCCCGGGGAAAACGACGACACCGAAGAACTCCGCGCCATGGCGGCCATCCTTCACCAAAACGGCATCCACGAAGCCGAACTGCTTCTTTACCACCGTCTTGGGGAGGGCAAATACAAGGCCCTGGATATGGACTACGCCCTGAATGGCAAGGCATCCCCCAAAAAAGCGGATGCAGAGGAAGCGGTATCCATCTTCCGGGAATACGGCGTCCGTGTGAAGGTTATGTAAATTGTTTATTTTGAAATAAATCGTATGAAAAGGAGCTTATTATGAGAGAACTTGATACCTCCCGTACTATCCTTTCCCCTCTGTTCAAAGAACGCATCCAGGCTATGCACCAGACCAAGCTGGAAGTCAACCAGGTCAAGCTTGCCAAATTCGGCGGCAGCTACAACACCGATGACCACGGCTTTATTCCCCTGGAAACCAGCTACGTTCCCAGCGGAGAAGTGCTTTTCGGCGCCAGACGGCTTGGCTTTGCCATGAAGGAATTCTTTGCCTGCCTGCCCCCCTACATCCATCCCCAGAGCGCCCTGGCGGGTTGCTGGATCGGCTACTTCCAATCCTTTGAAAACGTGGGAACCGACCCCAATTGGGAAATCCCCGAACATATCCGGGAAGCTTGGGCCAAGTATCACATGCACCCGGGCTACATGGGCATGAACCATATGGGACCCGACATGAAGATCGGTCTGGATCTGGGCTGGGGCGGCCTGCTCCGCAAGATTCGCTACTGGCGGGAATTCAATCATCCCGAAAATACCGATTTCTACGATGGGGAAGAAGCGGTTGTGGAAGGCACCATTGCCATGGTGACCCACTATGCCGAGTACGCCCGCAAAATGGCTGACGAATCCACCGACCCCATCCTCAAGCGCAACTATCTGGAAATTGCCGACATGAACGAATGGCTCATCGACAATCCTCCCCGCACCTTCCGGGAAGCCTGCCAGTTCCTGGCCCATTTCCAGAACATCGACCGTTCCTACCACGGCGGCGGCGCTCTGTCCCAGATTGACGAGCTCCTGCGCCCCTATTACGAAGCCGACGTGAAATCCGGCCGCCTCACCGACGAGGAAGCGGTTTGGATTCTGGCCTCCCTCTTCTACAACGACACCCACTATTCCCAGGTGGGCGGCGTGTCCCCCGACGGCAAGACCGATATGGCAAGCCGTCTTTCCTACCTGGTGCTGGATGCCATGCACGAGATTCACATTCCCATCAACATTGCCGTGCGGGTTTGGGAAGGCATGGACGACCGGCTTCTGCGCCGGGCGGTGGAATACATCCTGGAGGATGGTTCGGGTGCCGACTTCTCCTGCGACAAGGGTATCGTGGAGGGCTACCATGCCAACGGTTATCCCAAGGAGCTGGGCCGTATGCGGGCCAAGGTGGGTTGTAACTGGGTGGCTCTGCCGGGTATCGAATATCCCCTGCAGGACGTGACCCGTTTCCATCTGGTATGGTGCTTCATCCACGCCTTCCGGGACGTGACCGCATCGGGCGAAAAGAATATGGACGCCCTGTGGGCCGCCTTCTGCCGTCACGTGGAATATCAGGCACAGATTCTGAAGGAAGGCTACGACCTGCATACCGAGCGGGTCTCCATCGATAAGCCCGAGCTGGTTCTCAACCTCTTCTGCCACGGCCCCATCGAACGCGGTCTCAACTGCGCCGAAGGCGGCGTGGATATCCGCAACTACAACGCCGACGGTATCGGCCTTGCCACCGTGGCCGACAGCTTTGCCGCCATGGAACAGCGTATCTTCGACGAAGGCCGCATTACCTGGGACGAACTGGCCGAAGCCCTGGAACAGAACTGGGAAGGCAAGGAAAATATCCGCCTGATGTTCAAGAATATTGCCCGTTTCGGCTCCCCCAGATCGAAAGCCGAAGGCTGGGCCACCCGTATCCGGGACGTTTACGTGGCTGCCATCAAGTCCAGCCCCACCCCCAAGCACAAGGTCATGCTGATCCCCGGCCTCTTCTCCCACGGCGAAATCTATTCCTACGCCAAGGAGCTTCCCGCCACCCCCAACGGACGCAAATACGAGGATCCCATTTCCCACTCCAGCGAACCCGATCCCGGTTTCGCCCGGGGCATCCACACCTTCTCCCCCTCCCTCAAGAGCAACGCAGTTGCCAAGGTTCAGCCGGGTTACGGCAACTCTGCCCCCCTGCACCTGGATATTGATACCGGTCTGGTCAACAAGGAGGGCGGCGTGGACGCCATCATGGCCCTGATCCACAGCCACAACCAGATGGGCGGTACCCTGATCAACATGAACTGCATCAAGAAGGAAGACATTCTGGAAGCCCACGAAGACCCCTCCACCCACCCCGACCTGGTGGTGCGTGTCACCGGCTACTCTGCCTTCTTCGCCTCCCTGTCCAAGGACTACCGCCAGCAGGTGGTGGATCGCTTCCTTTCGGGCGACGGCGAATAATCCAATAAAAGGTTTTGCTCATGGCGGGCGCGTCACCGACGCGCCCGCCCTTGACTTTAGAAGGAGAAAACATGCAAAATATATCCCTCCCCCGGGAGGTGGTACCGGGTCTTTCCGACTGGTACCGGACGGTGTCCCGGGATCTGCCCTGGCGGCGGGACCCCAGCCCATACGGGGTTTGGATATCGGAGATCATGCTGCAACAGACCCGCATCGAAGCGGTGATCCCCTACTATAACCGCTTCATGGCGGAACTTCCCGGGGTGGAAGACCTGACGGCCTGCAACGACGACCGGCTCATGAAGCTTTGGCAGGGGCTGGGGTACTATTCCAGAGCCAGGAACCTGAAAAAAGCCGCCGTCACCATTGTGAAGGACTACGGCGGGGTCCTGCCCGCCGATTACGATGCCCTGCGGGGGCTTTCGGGCATTGGGGACTACACCGCCGGGGCCATCGGCTCCATTGCCTTCGGTTTGCCCACCCCTGCGGTGGACGGCAACGTCATGCGGGTGGTAACCCGAATCGCTGCGTGGGGGGAGGATATTACAAAACCCCAAACCAAACGGGATATTACCCAGGCCCTTCGGGAAATCTATCCCACCGGGGATGGGGCCAGCCTGTTCACCCAGGGGCTTATGGAGCTGGGGGAGGCGGTGTGCATCCCAAACGGTACCCCCAAATGCGCCGAATGCCCCATCAGTCACCTTTGCCTGGCATACGGGCAGGGGAATCCCACCGATTACCCGGTGAAAAGTCCCAAAAAGGCCCGCCGGGTGGAGGAAAAGTGGGTGTTCCTGCTTTCCTGCAGGGGGAAATACGCCATCCGGAAGCGGCCCGAAAGCGGTCTTCTTGCCGCATTGTGGGAATTCCCCAACGCCCCGAAGGAGGAAATCCCGGCGGAGATTCTGACGAAATGGGGGGGTGACCCCAATGCGATGGCAAAAGGCCCCGAAGGCGTCCATATCTTCACCCACGTGGAATGGCACATGACAGGACTCCGGGTGGAGCTTTCGGAGCAACACCCTGACTTTACCTGGGCTACCCCGGCGGAAATCCTGGATATCTATGCGGTTCCCACCGCGTTCAAAGTGTTTTTGAAGGAAATGGAAAAGGAGAGAACCGAATGAAATTTCCCTATTACGACGAGAACGACCTGAAATTCTACGGCCTGCTTCCCAAAATGAAGCTGTGTGCCGATTTTGACCCCTTCAATCTGAAGCCCCTGCCCGGAGCCGAAACCTATCCGGTGTGGATGCCCGACGGGGAATACAGCTTTCTGCACGAGGCGGCGGTAATCGCCTATCACGGCAAGCTCTTCGCCTCCTGGTACAACAACCCCGCCCGCGAGCTCAAGGGACGCACCCCCATCCGCGCCCGGAAGAGCATCGACGGGGGCAAGACCTGGGATGAGGTGGAGGTCATTGCCGATGATCCCACGGGGGAAATTCTCTATTGCCCCCCGGTCTACGGCATTGTGGACGACACCCTCTATCTCATTCTCAACGAAATGGTGGCCCCCGACCACATCCACGCCCTGGATCTTTACAAGTATAACGAGGAAGCCGATCAATTCGAATTCCTCTGGTCCAGACCCATCCCCTTCAAACTCAACACCAACGCGGTGCATCTGGGGAATGGCAAGCTGATGCTCCCGGGCCGCATTGCCGAGCTGGATTCCTTTCCCAACACCCCGGCGGTGATGATCTCCGACGACGGCACCATGGAAGGGGAGTGGCGGCTGGTGTATATTGCCCCCAATGGCGACCTTCCCGATGGGAGTAAGCTGGTGCACCCCGAAATCTCCTGCGCCGTGGAGGGGGAAAATATCCTCATGTTCTGCCGGGACGACGAACGGAACGTCCCCCTGGCATATACCTCCGCCGACTTTGGCGAAAGCTGGGCTGGTCCCTTCGCCATCGATATTCCCTTCACCAGCAGTAAGATCTACGCCGGGGAGCTGACCGACGGCCGCCACTACGTCATGGGCAACATCTGGCCCCGGGACCGGAGCCGCCTGGCCATTTATCTTACTGACGACGCCTCCTTTACCTTCACCCATGGATGGGAGATGCAGAATGGGATTCTCCCTGCCCTGGGTGTGGGACAGAAGTGGCACTATCCGGTGGCCGATGAATCGGATGGCTTCCTCTGTGCCATTTACACCATTTCCATCCAGGATCCCCAGCGGGGAGCGGTTTTACAGAACCTGCCTGTGGCGGCACTGTAAGCCCCCTCGGGGTGGGGGCCAAAGAAAGAGCCTCCCTCTTCGAGGGAGGTGGATTCGCCGAAGGCGAAG
>JAFYNU010000395.1 GCA_017547975.1 Clostridia bacterium | reverse complement strand
GGTTGGGTCAAAACCGAATTTTTCGACCATGCGGTAAAGGACGATACCATCATCTACTACAACCGCTACTACACATCCGAGCAGGTCGTTACACGGGCGCTTCGGGATATGAAGCGCGGCAAGGATGTTTCCATTTGCGGATTCCCGGTACGGGTACAGGTACTTTTGACAAAATTGCTACCCCATAAGCTTGTAATGGCCATTTGGTGCAAACAGCAGAAACAACCAAGAGAGGGCAAATGATATGGGCAAACAGAAAATCATCGTCATGTCAGCCGATGCCCTTGTGGCAGAGGATATGGCATATCTAAAAACCCTTCCGAATTTCAAAAAATATCTGGCAGGCGGTTCTGCCATCGAGCAGGTTCGTTCCATCTATCCCACCATTACCTATCCCTGCCACACCACCATGGCAACAGGGTGCTATCCCGATCGCCACGGTATCCCGGGCAACCTGAAATCTCCGTATCAATATACCCAGAATCCCATTCCCTGGATCTGGGAACATGATGCGGTGAAGGTGCCTGATATTTTTGATGTGGCTAAGGCCAACGGACTTACGACTGCGGCTGTATTTTGGCCGGTAACCGGCCGCCATCCCCATATCGACTGGTTGATTGACGAATATTGGACCCAAAGCCCCACACAGACGCTTGCCAAAGCCTTTCTGGAAATGGGTATGCAGGAAGAACTTGTTCCCATTGTGGAGAAGAATCAACACATGATGGTGGAGCGTGTCCATCCGCAATGCGATAATTTTATCGTTGCCTGTGCCGCCGATATCATTCGTAAATATCAGCCCGATTTGATCATGCTGCACCCGGCAAATATCGATGGAGTCCGTCACCAAAGCGGATTGTTTGGTGAGCATATCACCGCCAGTATAGAAGATACCGACCGATGGATCGGTGAATTGATGCAGGCCGCAGAAGAGGCGGGTATTGCAAAAGACACCAGTTTTGTTCTGACCTCCGACCATGGGCAAATGGATATCAAACGCGGCATCAATTTGAACGTTTTTCTGCGAGATGCCGGTCTCATCCGGGATTCCCAGGATTGGGACGTCTGGTGCCAATCGGGCGGTATGTCGGCATGCGTTTTTTTGCGGAACAAAAACGACAAACGAATTTACGAAAAAACCCGTACCCTTCTTGAGCACATGTGCGAAGAGGGAATCTATGGCATCAGCCGGGTCTATTCTGCAGAGGAAGCCCAGGAAGAGGAGCATTTTGCCGGGGATTTCTCCTTTGTAGTGGAAACCGATGGTTATACCTCCTTTGGGGACAGCTTCACTCGTCCGGTGGTAACTGCCATCAACAACGAAGATTACCGCAAGGGACGTGCCACCCACGGCTATCTGCCTTCCAAGGGCCCAAACCCGGTATTTTACGCAAAAGGACCTGCATTCCGGGAGGGTGTAACATTAGAGAAGGGCCGCTTGGTGGACGAAGCTCCCACTCTTGCAAAGGCTCTGGGCATCGAAATGCCGGATACAGACGGCTCACCCGTTATGGCGATTCTTTCTTAAAATCAAAAGAAAATACCTGCAAGGCGTCTTTCCTTGCAGGTATTCTTTTATTTGCGGTCTTTTGGACCAAGCTTTTTACCATCCAAAAGCTGACAAGCGGTCCAGGGACCGGCCAAGGGATCACCACAGGCCTTCAAATCCTCATAAAGCATACGTCTCATATCCGAAAGAACAAAGGCATATTCATCCTCATCAATCAAGTTGTTCATTTCCCAGGGATCCTTTTCCAAATCGTAAAACTCATCCACGTCGGTTAACGTCCAAATATATTTGTAGCGCTGGTTACGGATCATTCTGGAGCAGAAGAGACCGAACTGTTGGCCATTTCCGCTGGAAACAACTCGATCCCGCCCCGGTTGCTCCTGTCCCGCAATCAAGGGCCACAGGCTCTGACCCTGCAGATGAGAGGGTACTTCGCTATCCATCCATTCCAGCATGGTGGGAGCAAGGTCCAACGTGTGGCAGGTGAATCCATTTACACGCTGTCCCGAAGTCGTCCGGCCCGGGGAATGGATCAGCATGGGCACGTGGGTCACGTCATCGTAGAGTACGTAGTGCTTGTCGATCATGCGGTGGCTGCCGCCCATATCACCGTGGTCGGTGGTAAAGATGATGGTAGTATTGTCCCATAATCCCAGTTCCTTTACCTTCTTGATCAAGATACCAACCGCATCATCCATTTGACTGGTAATCTCGTGGTAGCGGGCAACCACAGGCGCCCAATCTTCCCAGGTCATATCGTCAATTTCCCAACTGATGGGTTGTTGTGCCTGAATGTAGGGTTTCTTCCTGAAATCATCGTAAAAACTGCCCCAGGGTTGCAGGAATGCCGGATCTACTCGTCCAGCATAGGGGGCGGCGGGACAGCAGGGGAGATGGGGTTCCGACAGATCAAAACGCAGATGCCAGGGTTCATTTACTGCCGCCATTTCTTCCATAAATTCGGCGGCGATGCCCGCAAGATAATGGGTGGACGTATCCTCCAGCGGAAGGGGATCCACTTCTCCAAGGAAGGAATTGCTGTATGTAAGATCAGGATATTTCTCATGAACATAACGGGTATGATCTCCTTCGGCAATATATCGGTCGTAACCAAAATCCAAGGGGGTGTATTCTTCCGATACGTGCCATTTACCTACGTATCGCATTTGATATCCTTGATTTTTCAATGCCTGGGTCCATGTAAACTCCCGGGGCGTGATACTTGGAATTTTTAAGGTGATATCATAATTCCAATGGCAGCCAAGGGTCTCGGGACGCATGCCGGTCAAAAGGCTTTGCCGCGCCGGGCAACAGGTGGGAATGCTGGTAAAAGCATGATCAAACCAAGTGCTTTGTTTGGCCAACCAGTCAATATTGGGGGTTGAAGCCACAGGACAGCCGGTAAATCCTAAACTGTCGTAGCGTAGCTGGTCCACCATAATAAAAAGAAGATTTTGCCTTTTGCTCATATTCGCTCTCCTTCGAATCATCTCAATAACAGAATAGGGTAGAGGGTACTACCCTTTTATCATACACGATATTTTGTGAAATTACAAGTCAATCCTTGAAGGCAATAGCCTTATCGAACCAATTCACGCGGCAAATAATTTGCTGCTGTGTGTGCGACTATCTGGATATATCTGACGTTAAATAGTATAAAAGATCCCCCTAAGGAAAGAATATTCTGTAATATGCTCTTTCCTTAGGGGGGTGTTTTTGTCAATGCAATTCAAAGAATGCGGAATGCGGATTGCGCGGGATCTGGTCATTGGAAAAAGGAAGAAATGGGATGCCACCCATTGCGTCAAAAAAACATTATCCCATTTGGGTCGCCTTGCCAAAAAGGAAGCGAAAGGTCCTTTGCACGACCGATACTACATGGTGTTTCGTGAGGGGAAGGCCGCTTTGGCGTTGTTTTTGTATAAGCCCCGGCTTCGCTATTCCGGTAAACTGCCATTTGTGCAATGGGTCCTCCGCGAATACCTGACCACGTGTGATGGGAAGATTGAGGAAGCCTCGCTTTATGATTATCTCTCGGGCGTTGCTTCCGAAAAAGGGCTTGAAGAAAAAGAACTCGAATTGCTTCGGCCGATTCTCGCTTCCCTGTTGATTGCCCGGATCGAAGCCGATCCCAAGCAAGCGAATGGATATGAGTCTATTCGTTTGCTTGGTCGTATGTCCTTTTCTTCCCTGCACGAGAGGTTATCCCCCATAGAGCAGGCTATGACACAATCGGCAGGATATGCCGGAATGAATGAGCGAACCCGAAGTGCCTATCGAAGAAAGCTTGCTCAAAATGCACAGAAGCTGAACGTTCCGGAATGGGACTATGCCGAACAGCTCATAGCTACCGAGCAGATAAAGGGTATATCGGTGGGACGTCAGCTATTTCCGAAGTACGGCAAAGATCGCTGCGGCATCTGGCTTCTTCCCTTAATTTCGACTGTAGGCGCACTGATTGTTTCAATATGGTTTTCCCTACGCGAGAGCCTTTGGTATGCTCTGGCGGCATTTCCGGTACTTTATGAATGCTTTATACGTTTCGCCAGAATCCAGCGTGAAGATGCTTTTCTTTTTGCCATGGATTATCAGGATGGGATTCCAAAGGAAGAAGCTACGCTTTGTGTTGTCACAACGCTTCTGACCAGGAAGGAGGATATCCCCGCGTTGATTCGTACACTGGAAGATCATGCCTTACGGGAACAAAGAAGCGAAGGCATCTATTTTGGACTTCTTCTTGACTTCCCGGATGGGGAGACGCCCATCACTCCTCAGGAGGAGGGTGAAATCCAAGCCCTAAAAGAAGAACTTCAGAAGCTCAATGCCCAATATAAAAACCCCTTTTATGTGTTTATCCGAAAAAGACGTTATAGTCGCAAGGATAATCGTTATCTCCCCTGGGAACGGAAACGAGGGGCTATCCTGTCGCTTTGCGCGCTTCTTGGCGAGAAAGAAAGTGAACTCATTTCCATCACAGGGGATATTCCAAGGGTTAAATATGTGATCACACTTGACAGCGATACCATTTCTCATCCGGAGGGGTTGCGGCATCTGGTGGAGGCGGCGGCGCATCCCATGAATCAGCCACAGGTACGTGGCAATCGGGTCGTCTGTGGATATGGCATTATTGCCCCCAAATTGCTTTCCAATCCTTCTGAACAGGAGGATACTCTGTTTGCCGCCTATATGTCCGGAAGTTACGGTTATAGCCTTTACGATTCACAGACATCGGGAATCTACGGAAAACTCATGGGTCAATCCCCCTTTTGCGGGAAGGGACTCCTGCATATTGAACTTGTGAATTCTCTGCTTCAAAATTGCTTCCCGGAAAACAGGATCCTGTCCCACGATATTCCGGAGGGAGGCATTCTTCGAGCCGGGCTTGTAGGGGAGTCGCTCTGTTATGAAACCACCCCCAAAACGGCCGTTTCCTGGTTCAAACGCTTGGATCGTTGGTCCCGCGGCGATATTCAAAACATCAGCAACCTGGGTAAAGTGAGCAAAGCCGGACAATTTTTTATC
>JAFYNU010000394.1 GCA_017547975.1 Clostridia bacterium | reverse complement strand
GTGTTCTGCAAACCGAAATGGCGGCTTTTAACGAATACTACACCGATTTTGAAAATACCGAAACCGAAGCCTTTCGCAAAGTCCAGGGCTACGCCAGCCGGGACGCGGGTATGGGTAACTGCGCCCTGGAATTCTGGTGGGGCGACCTACTCGCTTTCCTGACCCACATCCTGGGGGTCGTGACCTTTGGAAGCATGCTGGTAACCCTGCACCCCCTGCTCCTTTTAGTGGTGGCGGTCACGGCGGTGGGAGGATGGTTTTCCTCCCGCTGGCAACCCGAATACTACGAAGAGAACAAGGAAAAATGGGAAAAGGAGGAACGGAAAAAGGATTACCTTATCAACATTTCCATGGTTTTTTCCCTTTCCAAGGATGTGAAGCTCTACGGCCTGGAGCCCTGGCTGAATGGAATGCTTCGGGATTACAATGCCTACCTCCTGATGTGGAACAAGCGTTGTTCCCTGCGGGGGCTGTGGGCTGCCCTCTTTGCGGGGGTGATGACCCTGTTGCAGAACGGTGCCGCCTACCTCTTCCTCATCAGCATACTCCTTCGGGGACAGCTGACGGTGGGTGAATTCGTGTTTTACTTCGGCATCGTGGGCAGCATTGCGGGCTTTTTCCGGGGTGTCATCACCGACGTATCCTCCCTGGCCACCCGGGCTGACAAGATCGGCTACTACCGTGACCTGTTCGCCTTTCCCAACCGCCATAATCACGGCAAAGGCATTCCGGTTCCCAGGGGGCCGGTGGAGATTACCCTCAAAAACCTTTCCTACCGCTACGAGGGGGCCGAAAGCGACACCCTTTCAAACATCAACCTGACCATCCGTCCGGGGGAAAGTGTAGCCCTGGTGGGGGTCAACGGGGCGGGCAAATCCACCCTGGTCAAGCTTCTTTGTGGACTTTATACCCCCACCGCCGGGGAAATTTTAGTGAACGGCCACCCCATTGACGACTACAACATCCGGGATTACCACGGCATGATCTCGGCCGTGTTCCAGGAAACGCAATTGGTTGCCTTCACCATCCGGGAATTTGTCACAAGCTTTGACCCCGACCGTCCCACCGCCGTGGCCGACGCCGAAGCGGCCCTTCGCAAAGCCGACCTGTGGGACAAGGTCGCCGCATTGCCAAACGGCATCGAGAACCACCTGATGAAGGGGATCTACGACGACGGGGTGGATCTTTCCGGGGGCGAAATGCAAAAGCTGATGCTTGCCCGGGCCATTTACAAAAACGGCTCCATCCTGATTCTGGACGAGCCCACCGCCGCATTGGACCCCATTGCGGAAAACAAGCTTTATCTGGAATACCAGGCCCTGACAAAGGGAAAAACCTCGGTGTATATTTCCCACCGTTTTGCCTCCACCCGCTTTTGCGACCGGATCCTCCTTTTGAGCGGCGGCAGTATCACCGAGGAGGGCACCCACCAGGAGCTGATGGACCTGGGCGGAGAATACGCCCACATGTTCGGGGTGCAAAGCAAATACTACAAGGAGGGTGATATCCATGCGTAAAACCAACGTCACCCGGGAGGCTTACCGCCGCTACGCCGCCCACAACCCCCGCTATTTCCCCACAAAGATCCTTCACACCTTCCTTTCCGCCCTGTCCCCCTACTTCACCCTGTGGATGTCCGGGGAGATCGTCACCGCCCTGTCCCAGGGACGGGAAGCCGAAAACATCTGGCTTTTGGTGGGGCTGACCCTGGGGGGCGAGCTCCTTTAGGTCCTTCTTTCGGCGCTACTCGACCGGCGGGTGAAGACTGGACGGGCACTTTAGAAGAATAACGAAGCCGCCTCCTTCAACCAAAAGACCCTGTCGCTGGATTACGACAAATTGGAGGATCCGGATATCCGTCAGCTTCGCCGCACCGTCACCGAAAACAGCTACGTCAACGGCTACGGCGTCCATCGGCTGCGGATCACCACCGAATACCTGTGGCTTGCGGGGCTCCACATTGCCCTTTCGCTTCTCTTTTTCACCGAAATGGCGTGGCAGCTTGCCAGATCGGGATTTTCCCCGATCAGCCTCCTGCTCCTTTTGGGACTTCTCCTTTCGGTGACGGCCAACATTTTCTTCCAGCGCCGGGTGAGCGCCCACCGTGGCAGGGCCAGCGAGGGGATCGGGAAGTTCATGCTGGAGGAAAACCGCATCGGCCGGGGCAGTAACCTGGACGGCATGGATAACCGCATCTACAACCAGCAGACCCTGATAGAACGGCTGTGGAGCCGTTTCAATGCCCTGCATCTTCGGGTGTTTTCCAAGGATCGACACGACCTTTTCAAAATCACCGTCCCCACCAACCTGGCCGGACAGCTGACCGATGTCTTTGCCTACCTGATCGTGGTATTCTATTGCGTTCTGGGGCTCTTCCCGGTGGGTAGCATCATCAAATACGTGGGCTATCTGACCAATCTGACCGGAAACGTGGCGTCTTTTTTTGAAATGCTTGGTTACCGGAGGGAAAACGAACCCTTTTTGAAGGTCTATCTGGAATATTTCGATCTACCAAACGATATGTACCAGGGGTCCCTTTCAGTGGAAAAACGAAGCGACCGGCATTTTGACATTCAGTTCAAAAACGTTTCCTTCCACTACCCGGGAAGCGATGACTACGCCATCCGGGACCTGACCCTGGACCTCCACTCCGGGGAACGGCTGGCGGTGGTGGGGATGAACGGGTCGGGCAAGACCACCTTCATCAAGCTTTTATGCCGGCTTTACGACCCCACCCAGGGAGAGATCAGCCTGAACGATTTCAACGTCCGGAAGTACAACTACCGGGAATACCTGGATCTTTTCAGCATGGTGTTCCAGGATCACCAGCTCCTGGCCCTGCCCCTGGGGAACAACGTATCCTCTGCCAGGGAGTGGGACAGCCAAAAGGCCGAGAGCATTCTCCAACAGGTGGGCTTTGGGGAGCGTCTTGCCGAGCTTCCCCTGGGGCTGGATACGCCCATCACCAAACGGTTTGATGAGGATGGCGTCATCCTTTCGGGGGGAGAAGCCCAAAAGGTGGCCCTGGCCCGAGCCCTTTACCGGAACGCTCCCTTCATCATTCTGGACGAACCCACCGCCGCATTGGATCCCCTGGCGGAGGCGGAAATCTACGCCCGGTTCGACCAATTCACCGGGGACAAAACCGCCATCTACATTTCCCACCGGCTTTCCTCCTGCCGTTTCTGCGACCGGATCGCCGTATTTGACCAGGGTCGGGTGGTACAGATCGGCACCCACCAGGAGCTCCTGGCGGACAAAACCGGCAAATACTACCAGCTTTGGACCGCCCAGGCCCAATATTATACCAAATAAAGCAAAAGCGACCTGCCGATGCGGCAGGTCGCTTTTGTTATTCAATTCCAAGTTCTTTAGGGTCAGGCTGGGTCTCGCTTTTCCAATAGACGCTTCCGTCCACTTCCCGGCAAAGGAAGCCGTAATCGTAAAGCTCCCGGCGCAGGGTGGCGGGGTC
Source organism: Clostridia bacterium (assembly GCA_017547975.1). GTDB lineage: Bacteria > Bacillota > Clostridia > Oscillospirales > QAMX01 > RUG11797. Next base: position 2,096 of record JAFYNU010000394.1, on the reverse strand, counting down.
CCGGAACAGGTGCCAGGTGAGGAGCTGGTCGTTGATTTCCCGCTCGGTGTAACGTTTCCCCGGCTCCATCTTTTCGGCAAGGTAGAAAAGGGCAATGATCTTTTTCTTCCGTTTAGCGGGGAAGGCGGTAAGCCGCCCCTCCCCATCCAGGAAGGTCTTGATCTCTTTATAGCATTCCATATTATTCAATATCCAGTTCCGGGGGCACGTCCAGCTCCTCCGAAACGTACTTTCCGTTCTTTTTCCGTTGACGCACACACTCGGTGAGCAAATACTCAATTTGTCCGTTCACCGAACGAAAATCGTCCTCCGCCCAGGCGGCAATGGCGGCGTAAAGCTTTTCCGAAAGCCGCAGAGGGATCTGCTTCTTCTGCTCTGCCATCAATACAGACTCCCGGTGTTGACGATGGGCTGGGCGTCGTGGTTGCCGCAGAGCACCACCAGGAGGTTGGAAACCATGGCGGCCTTGCGTTCATCATCCAGATTGACCATTCCCTTTTGATCCAGCCGCTCCAGGGCCATTTCCACCATGCCCACTGCACCGTCCACGATCATTTTGCGGGCATCGATGATAGCCGAAGCCTGCTGGCGCTGAAGCATAACGGCGGCGATTTCGGGGGCATACGCCAGGTAAGTAATGCGCGCGTCCACAATTTCACTACCGGCGGCTTCCACCTTGGCCTGGATCTCATCCCGAATGCGGTTGGCCACCACGTCACTGCTGCCCCGGAGGCTGCCTTCGTCTGCCATGCCGTCCCCGGTGGTATCCACGTTGGGTGCCACGTCGTAGGGGTAAATGCGTACGATGTTCCGCAGGGCGCTGTCGCACTGCAGGGACAGGTATTCCTTGTAATTATCCACGTCGAACACCGCCTTTGCAGTATCCACCACCCGCCAGATGACGGCAATACCGATTTCCACCGGATTACCCAGGCAATCGTTGATCTTCTGCCGGGCGTTGTTCAACGTCATGGCCTTCAGGGAAATCTTCTTGCTGACCATTTCCACGCTGGCGGCGGTACCGGAGGCGCTGAGGACCACGCTCTTGGTATTGCCCCGATCCACGTCGCCGCTTTGGCTGAGCTTGGTTTTTGCGGCGGGATTCACCGCCACACAGAAGGGATTCACGTAGTAAAATCCCGCTTCCTTCAGGGTCCCCATGTACTTACCAAACAGGGTAAGCACCAAGGCTTCCTGGGGGCCGATGACCTTCAGGCCCAAAAGGGGGAGCCAACCGATACACGTCCAAATAATACCAATGACCAGAAGCACCGGGCTATATTCCACCCCAAGATAAATCAAGCCAAAGGAAGCCAGATAGAGCAGGATGGTTAACAGCATGGCGGCCATGCCGTTTTTCTTTTTGTTCAGTACGATTTCCTTCACGAAGAAACCCTCCTTCTTTTTGATATCACGATGATATCAAAAAGAAGGAGGGTTGTCAAGGCTTTTTACACTTCTTCCCGAAAAAAATTGGTGGACGCATTTTCGAAAAAGAAAAGGACGCGATCGGCATTTCTGCTGATCGCGTCTCTTTTTGTCTGATTCAATTTGTGTCCGGACGATTCCGGCGATTACCCACGGGTTACCTTATTGGAACGGAGGCATCTAGTACAGACATATTTGTGGGAGGGGGTACCATTTTCCACAACCTTCACGCGTCTGATGTTAGGCTTCCAAGTTCTGTTTGTTCTTCTGTGGGAGTGTGATAATTTGATGCCGAAAGTAACGCCCTTTCCGCAAATTTCACATTTTGCCATTTGAACACCTCCTTCTTTTGTCGACCCGCCTATTATACCAGACATTGAAACAAAATGCAAGAGAAAAATTCGATTTTTTTTGATTTTGTGCAAATTTTCCAGTTTTCTTTTTTTGCACCCCTTGTTTGGGGGTGACTCCACCATGTTTCACCAAAAAGAAACCTTTTTCCTCCATCAAAAATATTTTTCTTCCAATTCAAAATTTTTGCTTGACAACCGAAAGAAAATGTGGTATAGTATATCCTGTTGATGCGGATTTAGCTCATCTGGTAGAGCGCCACCTTGCCAAGGTGGAGGTAGCGAGTTCGAGCCTCGTAATCCGCTCCATTTCGGGAG
>JAFYNU010000393.1 GCA_017547975.1 Clostridia bacterium | reverse complement strand
GCCGGTTATCGTTTTGACGGATGGAAATCGGCCGACGTGGAGATTGCGGGAAGCAAGTTCACCATGCCTGCCAAGGATGTGGTACTGACCGGTTCCTGGCAGACCATCACCTACAAAATCACCTACAACCTGAATGGCGGCCGTGCGGATGGGGCAAAGGATTCCTACAACGTGAAAGAAAGCTTTACCCTGCCCACCCCGGTGAAGGACGGTTATACCTTTATCGGCTGGACCGGAACCGATCTGACCGAGCCTACTTTGAACGTGACGGTTTCCGGTGGCATCGGTGACCGGACCTACACCGCAAACTGGGCCGCAACCACCTATACCGCTACCTTCAACGCCAATGGCGGCACGGTAGATCCGGCAAGTAAGTCCTACACCATCGAGGGAAAACTGGAATTGCCCACTCCTGCCTATGCCGGGCATAACTTCGGCGGGTGGAAGGTTACCACCGCCGATGGCAACTGGGTAGCCGATTCGGTGCATACGGGGACCGTGGTAGCCGGGTATTATGGTAACGTGATCTTCACCGCCCAGTGGGGAGAGGACAGCGTGACCCTGACCTACACCGCCGGGGAAAACGGTTTGGTGAAGTATGCAGAGGATGAACCCTCCGCTTCGGTAAGCGAAACAATTACCGCCGTTACCGGCGAACCCAAGGGCGTGACCGCCGTACCCAACGACGGCTACGAATTTGCAGGATGGTACCGGAACGACAACATGGTTTCGGATGATCCGACCCTGGTTCCCCAAAAGAACGAAACCACCGGACTCTATGAGACCGCAGGTTACGAAGCAAAATTTACCCGGATGACCGGCAGCCTGACTCTGGACCACAGCGGCAGTGCACCCGCCGTTGTGACGGTTACGGGACAGGGATTGGATATTACCCTGGTTCTCAACGGAGATATGACCATTCCCGATCTGCCTACCGGTAGCTATACCGTTACCGCGTCCGGTGCATCCGCCACCACTACGGTCAGCGTGAATAACGAAAAGCCGGTGGTGGAAAACAAGAAAAATGAAACGGTTTCCATTACCGTTTCTCAAAAAACCGTCAGCTGGTTTACCGCTTTTGACCGTGTGGTCAACAAGTATGGAAACCGGTAAGAAAGGAGGAGACGGATGAATCGAAACGAAATTCAAAAGAATCCTCCGGCACATTCCGGACGGAAGCTCCTTCTTGTGGTGCTTACCCTGGTATTGCTGATTGCTTTGGGCGCCGGGGTGACGATGGCGTACTTCGCCAACGCCTCCGGCCCCCTGACCAATACCTTCCGCCCCGGTTCGGTTGGGGCGGAAATCGGGGAAAGCTTTGATGGTTCTACCAAAACTGCCATTACGGTTACCAATACCGGCGATTCTCCCGCCTACGTCCGCGTCCGCCTGGTGAGCTATTGGGTGGATGGGGAGAATAACCCCGTGGCGAAATCCTCTGTTCTGCCGGCGTTCACCATGGGCGACAACTGGCAGAAGGTGGGGGACTACTACTACTACAAGGCTCCTTTGGCAGGAAATGCTACCACGACCAACCTTTTGGCAAGCAGTATTACGCTGTCCGCCGAAGGCGGAGCCAAGCAGGTGGTGGAGGTCCTGACCGACAGCGTGCAGGCTTCTCCTGCAAACGCTGCGAAGGAAGTCTGGGGAATGACCTTTGACATTGGCGCAAAGACTTGGTCAAGTGTGAGCTAAGGGGGGAAAAGTATGAAAAGAGTACGTTTCATCCTGCTTGCCATGGTGATGATCCTGACCATGAGTGTGAGTGCCTTTGCCACAGGTTCGGTCGTCAGCTACAAGGGACACGAGGAGGGAATCGTTTTCTCTCCCGATGGCATGTACCGGGCGGAAGACCTCTTTGATAACTTCAAGGACGTCATGCCCGGGGATCGGCTGACCGAAGTGATCACCGTCCAAAACGACGCCAAAAACAACGTAAAGATCAAGCTCTACCTGCGTTCCCT
>JAFYNU010000392.1 GCA_017547975.1 Clostridia bacterium | reverse complement strand
GCAGCATGTGGAGCTGACCCGTGATATTGCCAACCGTTTCAATGGTGTTTATGGCAACGTGTTCAAGGTTCCCGAAGCCTTTGTTCCCCCTGTAGGAGCCAGAATCATGAGCCTGCAGAACCCCGAAAGCAAAATGAGCAAATCGGAAGTGGATGCCAATGGCTGTGTCCTTCTCCTCGATAAACCGGAAGACATCATGCGTAAATTCAAGCGTGCCGTCACCGATTCCGACCGGGAAATCCGCTTTGACCGGGAAAACAAGCCGGGTATTTCCAACCTGATCGAGATCTACGCCGCCGCCACCGGTATCACCCGCGAAGAAACCATGGCGCAGTTCGAAGGCAAGAGCTACGGTGATTTCAAGCCCGCTGTCGGCGAGGCTGTTGTGGAACTTCTGCGTCCCATCCGCGAAAACACCGAGCGTCTGCTCAAGGACAAGGGCGAACTGGAACGAATCTACAAGGAAGGTGCCATGCGCGCCGCCCACATTGCCGATCGTACCGTTGCCAAGGTCAAGAAAAAGATTGGTTTTATTGTATAATTCCATAGGATACCCCCTTTATGGGGGTATCCTACCCGTAAGGATGATTTGATTATGTCAGAGACTCTTCGATTTTGGATCAGTATCAGTGGTTCCTTTGTCACTGCTACTGTACTCGGTTTTCTCTTAACCCCCCTGGCTATCCGTATTGCCCACAGGGTTGGCGCCGTAGACGTTCCCCGGGATAATCGCCGCGCTCATACCACTCCCACTCCCCGTATGGGCGGAGCGGCAATCTTCATGGCTTGCTTGATCGCTTTTTTCGGCGTCGGCTATGCTTTTTGGGGCAGGATGGATTCTTCCTTCCTTTTCATTCTCGCTGGATCGCTGATGCTGGTCGTTCTGGGCATTTTGGATGACATCTATACCCTAAAGCCTCTTCTCAAGCTCGTAATCCAGTTTGCCGCGGCTCTGATTCCCGCCTTGAATGGTGTCACCATTTCCCGTCTCACCAACCTTTTCAGCCCCTCTGCCCCGCGTATTGAGCTTGGCATCTGGTCAATTCCCATTACGGTTCTGTGGATCGTTTCCATCACCAATGCATTGAACTGGCTGGACGGGTTGGACGGACTTGCCTGTGGTATTTCGGCTATATCCGCTTTCAGCATGTTCATCATTTCTTTGACCACCTCCCAGGATATCAGCACCATTGCACTGGTTTGTCTGTTTGGTTCCTGCCTTGGTTTCTTCCCCTTCAACCGTCATCCGGCCAAAACCTTTATGGGTGATACCGGTTCGCTGTTTCTGGGATACATGTTGGGTGCCTTGTCGGTGCAGGGAATGTTCAAGCTTTATGCGGCCGTTTCCTTCTTGATCCCGGTGGTTCTTCTCGCCCTCCCCCTGGGTGATATGATTGTTACCATTTTCCGCCGTATCCTGACCGGGCACAATCCCATGCACGCCGACCGCAGTCACATCCATCACCGCCTGATCGACATGGGTTTCTCTCATCGCCAGGTCGTTTCTATTCTGCATGGCTTCAGCTTCCTGCTTGGTTGCATTGCCATGGTTTTCACCATGAAGGGCTGTCTTCGCTTGGTCTTTCTTGCTGTCAGCATCCTTTTCCTGGTCTTTTTCCTGCTCTATTTCAGAAGGCAATACAATAACCGCAAGCCACTTTCGTCGCCGACCCATTCCGAGTCCAAACATTAGCATAATCATGAGCCGCTACACATATACCTGTAACATCTTGTTTTCGGTCCGATGCTGATTCTAAAGAGGTGTTAAAGGTATATGTATACGGCTCATTATAATTCCATCCTCCTTTCCGGTCTGGTTATTTCCCGGGCTATGCTATCCCACCAAAGTCACTCCGAAGAGATTTATCAGTTTTATCTTTCATGCGATCGCCTCTCGGGAAAGTCGGACGTTATCCCCATTCATTTTCGAAAAAGCACCTTCGATCCTCTTTCCATCCTGCAGGGATGCCGCTTAACGGTAGAGGGAGAGATTCGTTCCTTCAATAACAAAAGCGGAGAAGGCGCTAAACTTGTTATTCTGGTTTTTGCCCACAGCATAACTTTAGACGAATCCCCCCACCAGAATACCGTGCTTCTTTGCGGCGCGATCTGCCGTCCGCCAATCTACCGCGAGACCCCATTGGGCAGGGAAATCT
>JAFYNU010000391.1 GCA_017547975.1 Clostridia bacterium | reverse complement strand
GGCCTGGGTCCCCAGGGAACCCACCATGGCGGTATCGATATACTGGACGGCGGTTTGCATCAGCTGTTCCAGCATGGTGGGCCATGCCAGGCTCAAAATGACCGCCAGCATGGCGCGGTTTTCTTTTTTGAAAAGTGACGTTATCATGGGAAAAACCTCGTGTTCAATCGCATTTCCTTTTATTATAGCAAAAAGAGCGGAGAAAGTAAAGGGAGAAGATAGGGCCGCCCGGGAAGGGGCGGCCCTGTGTTTGTCTGTTGGTTATGGGGTGAAGATGAATTCCACCCGAAGGGTACGGCTGATTTCGTCAACCCGCCAGGAGTAGGCATAGCGGGTTACGCCCATCTCCTGTCCCACCTGCTGACCGATCCTGGCTAAGATACCGGCTTCGTCCCGCAGAACCGATTGGAGGGAAGCGAAGGAGGCATCGTCCGCCGCCTGGAAGGTGAGGGCTTCCCGGTCACGGGCGGCCTGGGTAAGGGCGGCTTCCAGCTGGGGGGTGGCTTCGGAAAACAGCAATCCTGCCCGGCGGTAGTAGCCAAGGCTATCGTCGGGGCAGTGGGGGATCAGATCGGGTTCCTCCATATTGCGGCTTTGGAGGATTTCATCGGTGGAAAAGAACAGGTAGGCGTAGGTCAGGTTGGCGTTGTCGGTGAGGGATACCCCCTCCACCAGGGGATCCCCCCAGGTGGCATCGGTGTGGTACCAGACGCCGTCCACCTTCACCAGGTTCCAGGAATGGGCTTCCCCGGTGTGGGCGGTGCCCGAAAGGTAGATGGTATCCAGCCCGGCCCGGGCCAGAATATATTGCATACTGCGGGCATAGCCGGCGCAAAGGCCGGTATGCTCCAGAAGCACCGAGCAGAAGGATTGATCCTTGCGGGAAAGGTCGTAGATGGTGTCGGTGCCCAGCCGATGATAGACGTATTCCACCATATCCCGCTGGGACATACCGGCCATGTTTTGGAGGTAGTCCTGGATAACGGCGGCGACGGCGGCCTGTTTTTCGGCGGCTTGGGCGGGGGTCATGGTGTAGGTGAAGGAGAGCTCGGTGAGCTGGTGGTTGGCAAAGACGGTGGTTTTGGTGTTGCTGCCACCCTCGAACCAAAAGTATTCCGGGTGATCGTAGTACACGTAGCCGATGATGGCAAAGAGACGGTCGCTATCAATCTCCCGGATGTCGGCCACCGAGGGGGCAAAGGAGCCGATGGCGTCGGCAATGGTGTCATAAAGGGTTTGCTCCGCCGGGGACAGGGTGCTTCGGTAGTGGCGCAGGGGGGTGTAATCGGCGGGGATAGGGGCAAGCACCTCCGCCTCGGAGGAGGCGGTGTAGCTGGGGGGCGCGTCGGTGACCACCTTGTGCAGGTCGGAAAGATTCTTCGGCCCCCAACCCTTCCACAGGATGATGGCCCCGGCGGTCAGTAGCAGAAGAAGGGCCAGACAGCCGCAACCACGTTTTTTATTTGGATTTGCCATGGGATTTCCTTTCCCGGCGGGGGGCGGAGACCCAGCCGATGATCTGACCCGAAAGCACGCAGGTCAGAAGGGAGTAGAGTATTTTTTCCGGGGGAATGTAGGTGAGGGAAAGACCCAGCACCAGAAGGTCGCTTGCCAGGTAGACGTGCTGGAGCTTGGCCCGCTTCCATGCCTTTGACAGGCTCATGGCC
>JAFYNU010000390.1 GCA_017547975.1 Clostridia bacterium | reverse complement strand
CACTTGTAAATGAAGGTAAAGCTAAAATCGGTTTCGCCCTGTTCCAAAACCTTGTATTCCTCCACCGAAACACCGGTGAGCTTTGCCAGTACTTCCGGGGTGTAGCCCTTTGCTTCCCGCAGGTCTTTGATTCTGCCGGCTACTTCTTTCAAGCTGTAATCCATTGTGTTTTCTCCTGTCTTTCCGCTTTTTACGGATTCGAATAAAACAAAAAACTCGTCTCAAAGTTCTCTTTGAGACGAGTTGATCAACCCGCGGTACCACTCAAATTGCGGAAATTTCTTCCGCCACTTACCAGGCTCTAACAAGCCTTTTGCCTTTACGCAGCAATACGGAAGGAGCCTACTTGACAATATCGTTCGGTCCTCCGACTCGGAAGTGATAGGTCATTTGGAATGTTCCACCGTTGGCTCGCAGCTCCCGCCAACTCTCTGAAGATTTCCCACTCCGACCGTCTTCGTCACAGTCGTTGTTTGTGATATTCAAATCTTGCGCATATTATACGCCCATGATTTTCATTTGTCAAGAGGTCTTTTTCGACTTTTTCCAAAAATATCTTGACAACTATATCGTGATGCGATATAATGCTATTGCGATATATCGTCAGACGATATAGGGGAGGCATCCACATGAACGAGATCACGGCATTGACCGAATCCACCTACTATATTTTATTGGTACTCCATACTCCCCGGCATGGCTACGGTATCATGCAGGAGGTGGAGCACCTTTCCGCTGGACGGGTCCGGCTTGCGGCGGGAACCCTGTACGGGGCTTTGACATCCCTTTGCGACAAGGGATGGATCGTCCCCCTGCCCTCGGTGGAGGATAGTCGGAGGAAAGAATACAGATTAACCGAAATCGGTCTTTCGGTACTTCAAAACGAGCTTTCACGCCTGCGTCAGCTGGTGGAAAACGGCATAAGCATTCTTGGGGAGGAATAAGAATGGAAAGAAAAACGATTCGCAAATGGTTCTGGGTATGGGAATTTGAAAAGGAAGAGGCCTGGCTCAACGCCATGGCCCAATCCGGCTGGGTTTTGGATGGGGTCGGATTCTGCAAATATCACTTCATCCCCTGCGAACCCGGGGAGTATACTGTTCGTCTGGAAATGCGGGACCATGACGAGGGCTACCTGGCTTTCATGCGGGAAACCGGGGCGGAATACGTGGGACGCATGGCAAAATGGATCTTTTTCCGCAAAAAGGCGGCGGAAGGCCCCTTTGATATCTTCAGCGACATCGATTCCCGGATTGCCCACCTGAATCAAATCGGTAAAATGCTCACGGCGGTGGGGGTGGCAAACCTGGCAATCGGCCTTGGAAACTCTCTGAATGCACCTGTGGCCAGTCTGGGTTCCATCAACCTTTTGGTCGGCTCTCTTCTGACCTACGCCCTGGGGCGCATTCACGGCAAAAAGGAAAAGCTGGAGAGGGATCGGATGCTGATGGAATGAATCCGCAAAAACGATAACCCCCGCCAAAGGAGGTTCATGAAACTTCCTTTGGCAGGGGTTGTTTTTTATCTTCTGCCCTTTTCCTTGAGCAGGCCTTCCTTCATTTCCCAAAGCTTTTGGCTCAGGTCCACGTAGAACACGTGGGGGTTTTTCAACCGCTTCACTTCGTTCCACAGAAGAGAAAGCTCTTTTTCCGCATATTTCCGGATTTCCTGTACCGTGGGCCGTTCGTACACCAGCTTGCCCTTTTCATAAATGGGTACCAGCATTTCCCGAACGGTGAAGTTTTCGATCTTCTTGCTTTTCCAGGTGTATTCCGGGTGGAAAATGGTGTAGGGGCCCTTTGCGGGGTCGATCACCTCATCCGCAAGGGTCAAAACGTCGGCAAATGCCTCCCCGTCCTCCCCGTAAAGACGCCAGACCTTTTTGAAACCGGGGTTTGTGATCTTGGTCACGTTTTCCGAAAGTTTGATCCGGGGCTGGATGGTTCCATCCTCGTCCTCCACCGCCACCAGCTTGTAGACACCGCCGAAAACCGGTTCACTGCGGGAGGTGATCAACCGTTCCCCCACTCCGAAGGCATCGATCTCGGCACCCTGGTTGAGGATGTCGTGGATCAGGAATTCATCCAGGGAGTTGGAGATGATGATCTTGCAATCGGGGAATCCGGCTTCGTCCAGCATGGCACGGGCCTTTTTGGTCAGGTAGGCAACGTCACCCGAGTCGATGCGGATACCCGCCGGCCGGTTGCCGGTGGGCAGGATTACGTCCTTGAAGCAACGGATGGCGTTGGGAAGACCGCTTCCCAAAACGTCGTAGGTGTCGATCAGGAGCACGCAGGATTCGGGATAGACCCTGGCGTAGGCTTCGAAGGCCTCGTACTCGGTGGGGAACATCTGCACCCAGGAATGGGCCATAGTACCCGATGCGGGCACACCGAACTGCTGGTCGGTCAGGGCGCAGGAGGTGGAGGAAACGCCCCCTATGTAAGCGGCCCGGGCGCCGTAAATGGCGGCAGAGTAGCTGTGGGCCCGGCGGGCACCAAATTCCGCCACCGGGCGCCCCATGGCGGCCCGGACGATGCGGTTGGCTTTGGTGGCAATCAACGACTGGTGGTTAATGGTCAAAAGGATCATGGTTTCCAGAAGCTGGGCTTCCATCACCGGTCCCCGCACCACCAGAATGGGCTCGTTTGGGAAGATGACACTGCCTTCCGGCATGGCCCACACGTCGCAGGAGAACTTGAAGTTTTCCAGATATCGGAGGAAATCCTCTGAAAAGATCTTCTTTTCACGAAGATAGGCAATATCTTCCGGCAAAAATACCAGATTTTCGATGTAATCAATGACCTGCTCCAGCCCGGCCATGATGGCAAAACCGCCGTCGTCGGGGACCCGGCGGAAAAACATATCGAAATAGCCGATGCGTTTTTCCAGACCGTTTTCGAAATAACCATTCATCATGGTCATTTCGTAGTAGTCAAAAAGCATGGTCAGGTTCATGCCGTTTTTTAGTTGTTCCATAGGAAGATTCCTCCTTTGGGGATGTGCTTCCCCTTAATGCAGCAGGGGAACAATGGTCAAAAACCAAGACAGATTCAAAAGAAGCGATATGACTAAGGTGATCAGAGCCAGGGTGTTGTCTGTGGCAGAAAGGTTTTCTTTGTTACGGTAGGTACGCCGGGCAAATCCCCGGGCGATTTTTCCCACAAAGATCATCACGACAAAACCGAAGACCCCTTCCAGGGAGAAGAGAATCATATCGATGCTGGTTTTGGATACGTTGATACTGGGGATTCCCATGCTATCGTACTTGACCGGCAGATTCTCCGGCAATGCGGGCAGTAACAACAGATAGGCCACCAGCGGAATCAAGGAAAGGGCAAAGGAAATGACGAAAACAATGCGGCTGAATCCCTTTTTACGTCCTTCCGGCACGGTTGTATTCTTGTCATTTTCCATGGTTGCTTTCCTTCCTTATTTCATGCGGAAATCCAGATTCTTCGGCAGGGTGTTGTTCTTCTTAATCCAATCCAGGAAAGAAGCCGTTACCTTTACACTGCGCTCTATGGCGGCCTTCAAGGCAACGTAGTAGTACCAAAGCTCGGAAACCAGCACCTCACCCTCGCGAATGTTGGCAAAATTCCGTTCAAAGAAGCCGCCTTCGCAAAGAGAAATGTCACCCAGCGCCAGGTAGGAGGACACTGCGTTTATCATAACCCGTTCGTCATTCTGGTATTCCTCCGGCAGAGCCTGGAATACCTCACGAACCTTTTCATGCTTCTTCTGCTTCACAAGCAGGGCCAGGTATTCCTGGGCGAAGGCCACGTCGGGGAATCCCAGGGCAAAGGCCTGGTCGTAATATGCTTCCGCTTTGTCGGGGTTGGATTCCAATACAGCCAGGGCACGCAGAGCCCAGATGTTGGGTTTGACCTCCACCGAACGCTTGAAATAGCCAATGGCAGCAGCCCGGTCGGGTTTTTCGGCGGCAATGACACCCAGGTGATAGAATTTCTGGAAGCTGTCGGGGGATGCCTCCAGCATGGCTCGGATGGGCTCGT
>JAFYNU010000027.1 GCA_017547975.1 Clostridia bacterium | reverse complement strand
CCGGATGCGGGTTTTGTTTACAGAGAAATTAGACTCTGAAGAGGCCAACCAGGGTGTTGGCGACGGAGGACATCATCTTGATGAAGATGTCGATAGCAACGCCGACAACGTCCTTTCTGGTGTCGCCGACGGTGTCGCCGGTAACAGCAGCCTTGTGAGCAGCGGAGCCCTTGCCATGACCTTCGATGGCGCCGGATTCGATGTACTTCTTCGCATTGTCGAAGGCACCGCCGGAGTTGCCCATGAAGATGGCACGGGGAATGGCGCAGATGGTAGCACCGACAAGCAGGCCGCCGACGAACTGAGCACCGAAGATGAAGCCGCCGACTACCGGGATGGCGATAGCGAGCATGGAGGGAACGAGCATTTTGCGCAGAGCTTCCTTGGCAGCGGTTTCAACAAGAGCGTTGTAGTCGGGATCCACGGTGCCTTCCATGACGCCGGGAACGGACAGCTGCTTGTCGCCCTGGATAGCCATGACGCGGGCAGCGTCGATGGTGTTGTCGGTGAGCATGGCGGAGAAGAATTCCACCAGAGCGCCGCCGACGATACCGCCGGCTACGACGACGAAGGAAGCGAAGTTCAGGACAGGTTCCTCACCCCAGGTGGTGTAAGTACCAACGTAGGCGGTGATGAGGGATACGGTTGCGAAAGCGGCAGAACCGATGGCGAAGCCCTTACCGATGGCGGCGGTGGTGTTACCAACCGAGTCGAGCTTGTCGGTGATGACGCGGACAGAGGGATCCAGGTGGCAGGATTCGGCAAGACCGCCGGCGTTGTCGGCGATGGGACCGAAGGCGTCGATGGATACGGTGGTGGCTACGAAGGCCAGCATGCCCAGAGCGGCGATGGCGATACCGTAGGTACCGCAGATCTTACCGGAAACAAACAGGGCCAGAGCGATTACCAGGATGGGGTAGAGGCAGGAACGGGAACCAACGGCGTCACCCTTGGTAACGACGAAGGCTTCGCCTTCCACGGCCATTTCAGCCAGCTTCTTGGTGGGCTTGTAGTCGGCGGAGGTGTAGTATTCGGTGATGGAACCGATGGCAACACCGCTGACGATACCGAGAACGGCGGCGACCCAGGGGGAAGCCCAGCCGATCACGAAGGAATCGTAGAGTTCAACACCGTTGAAGGTGAGGTAGGAAACGATCAGGCCGATGACGATGGTCAGGCCGGAAGAGATCCAGGTAGCGAGATTGAGTTCGCGGGAGGGGTTGTCGCCCATCTTGCGGATCGAAACGATGATGAGGCCCAGGAGGCAGCCAAGGAGACCGCCGGCAGCCAGGAGGACCGGGTAGATGGTCATGGCGTTGAAGGTATCCAGGAAAGCGGCATCCAGCTGGACGTCCTGGAACAGGGTAACGGCAATGAGGATGGAGGCGGACATGGTGGCAACGAAGCTTTCCAGAAGGTCGGAGCAGTTGCCGGCGATGTCGTTGACGTTGTCGCCGATGAAGTCAGCTACGGTGTTGGGAACGCGGCTGTCGTCTTCGGGCAGGTCGTGACGGATCTTGCCGAGGATGTCGGCGGAGATGTCGGCGGCCTTGGTGTAGTTACCACCGGCTACGCGGTTGAACATGGCAACCACAGAGCAGCCCAAGGAGTAGGTGGTGATACGCATGATGAAGGGGTTGCAGGTCATGCTGAGCAGCAGACCGTGACCTTCAGCGTTGGCATTGACACCGAAAGCGGTGCTGGGATCAACGATGCTGCCGACGATCAGAACCAGGACGAAGCCCAGCATACCGAAAGCCTGTACGCTGACACCAGAGATGGAACCGCCGCAGAGAGCGACCTTAACGGTTTCACCGATGGAGAGGGATTCGCGGGCCTTGTTGGCGGTGCGAACGTTGGCGTAGGTGGCGCTACGCATGCCCAGGATGCAAACCAGGGAGCTCATCAGAGCGCCGAGAAGGAAGGAAAGACCGCTGGTGGCTTCGATGAAGAGGGTGAAGATCAGGGCCAGAACCACGCAAACGATGGCAATGGACTTGAACTCGGTCTTCATGAAGGTAGAAGCACCGTCGCGGATGATGCCTGCCATTTTCGCCATATCGGCGGTGCCTTCTTCCATCTTCTTGATGCGAGCATAGTTCGCGAAGACGTAGGCGATGCCGAGAACGACCAGGCAGAGGACGACATACAGCATGGATGTTACCTCCAAAAAATGTTTTTAACATGGGTTCCGTTGACACACAACCCCCAACAGCAAGAATCCCGGCTTTTGCCGGGGATTCCCCCTCTTCCCGCAGGGTATAGAGGAGCTGATCTTGGGGAATTTCCGTGTCCAAAACAGAATCCCAAATTGCCATAATAGTACCACAGATGCCATTCTTTTGTCAAATTTGCAAAAATACATCTTTTTTACTTGTTTTTGTTTCTGTTTTCTATTCATTGCTATTTTTTTGCCAACTAAGACCTGTTAAAGATTCATTCTTTATGACTTTGGCTTGGTAAAGTTTTGTCAATCTTTTTCAAAATAAATTTGTTTTCTTTCCGAAGTTTGATCGACTTGACAAATCTTTTCCCCATAGCAAAAGCGATCCGTCCTCCCCGATTCCGCAAACGGCGGAAAAGGGGGGTCCGGATCGCAAAACATTCTCTTTTTTCTTTACCGATTCTTTGCCATTCACTTTTCGGGAGGCGCTACCAGGAACTCACCGATAACCTCCGGCTTGTGGATCATGCTGTCCTCCTCGGTAATTTCCCGGATGACCCGGCAGGGGTTGCCGGCGGCAAAGGAGTTTGCGGGGATGTCCCGGGTAACCACCGCACCGGCACCGATGACACAGCCGTCCCCAATGGTAACGCCGGGGCACACGGTGACGTTGGCACCAAACCAGCAATCCTTGCCGATGGTCACCGGCTTTGCGTAACACAGGCGGATGGGACTGCCGTCGGGATTATACATGAGGCGGCGTTCATCCGCCACCATGGGGTGTACCGGGGTCACGATGGAAACGCCGGGGCCAAAGTTGCAGTCGTCCCCGATGGTGACAAAGGCATCGTCCTGGATGGTGAGATTGAAGTTCATAAATACCCGTTTGCCGATTTTGGTGTGGGTGCCGTAGTGGATGTAGATGGGACCCTGGGCAAAGCTGCCTTCGCCGATTTCGGCAAAGATCTGACCGATAAGCTCCTTGCGCTTTTCGGTTTCATCCTCAAAGGTACGGTTGTATTCCGAGCAGAGGTTGTGGGTCTTGAGCTTAATGGCCTTCAGGGTGGGATCCCCGGGGCAGAAAAGCAGGCCCTTTGCAATGCGTTCTTCAGGTGTCATAGTGGTTTCTCCTTTATCTTGTTTATTTGTTTGTCTTTTTTCGCTGCCCCACCAGGAAGAGGATCACCGAAATCCAGATCAGGGTAAAGGTGATTCCATGGG
>JAFYNU010000389.1 GCA_017547975.1 Clostridia bacterium | reverse complement strand
GAACACCTTTACAATATCTGGATGATGGAGGAACTCGGGGAGGTTATTGCCCTGGGTGCCGGCGCGGTCAGCAAGAAATTTGTTGACGGCCACATGGTTCGGGAAAGCAACGTGAAGGAACCCATACTCTACATCAACAAGTGGGGAAGCGTGGAAGAAGAGTAGGGATCGTCATATGGCGATCCTTCGGTCCAAAACTGACCTCTGTCCGTTATCCATTGTTACCCAGATTCGCCTGTCCCGATAAAAACGATTCATAGAAGGAGCCTCATGACCATGTCAAACTTTTGGAATGAACTGGAAAGCGGTTTGCAGACCGCTGTGGAAGAATGTGAAAAAGCCGGACGCAAGGCCGTGACCAAGACCCGCCGTGTCATGCGGGAAAATGAACTTCGCCGCACCTTGCGGGACAAATATGCCGAGTTGGGTCGGCTGGTTTACGATGCCCGGGGGCAGGAGTCCCTGGACGAGGAGGAAGTCACCAGTCTTTGCATCTCCATCGGTGCCATCCGGGAGGCCCTGGAAGAAATGGAAGATGCAAAATCCGCCGAAAAGAAGTACAAAATCTGTGCCTGCGGACGGAAAAACGACAAGGACGCCGTCTTCTGCCAGGGGTGCGGAGGCAGATTATGAGTTTTGAGGTGAAGCCGGGCTACACCATGGGCGATATGATCCCCCTGGTGCAAAAGCTCCGGGACCCGGAAACCGGCTGTCCCTGGGACGCCGAGCAGAACCACCAAACCATCCGAAACGACCTTCTGGAGGAGGCCTACGAGGTGGCCGACGCCATCGACCGGACCGACGACACCGATCTTTTGGAGGAGTTGGGGGACCTTTTGTTCCAGGTGGTTTTCCATGCCGAGCTGGCCCGGGAGGCGGGCAAATTCGGCCTGGACGACGTGGCAAACGGGGTCATTGAAAAAATGGTGCTTCGCCATCCCCACGTGTTTGGGGAGGTGGAGGCCAAAACCAGCGAAAAGGTTCTGGAAAACTGGGACGCCATCAAACGGGTGGAGAAAAAGCAAGCCGGTCTTTACGACGAGCTTTGCGCCGTTCCGCGGGCCTTCCCGGCCCTGATGCGGGGGCAAAAGCTTATGAAACGGGCCACCCGGGCGGGAGAACTGCCCACCGACAGCCACCAGGCCGCCCAGGTCATGGAGCAGGCATTCCGGGATTATGTCGATCATCCCGCCGATTCCGCCGCCCTTGGCCGCCTGCTTTTGGCCATTACCCGCATGAGTCACCTTGCAGGCACCAGCGCCGAGGAGGCCCTGGAAGCTTCCTGCAATCAATTTACCGAGAACCATCGGCCCAAGGAGGACAAATGAACAAGGCTAATTTGATCGAACGTGCTTCCGCCGCCGCGGGGGCCAGTAAAAAGGATACCGGCGAAATTTTGAACGCCATTCTTTCGGAGATGGCCGCCGCCCTGAGCCGGGGGGAAAAGGTCACCCTGGTGGGCTTCGGCTCCTTCGAAGTCAAGGAAAGAGCCCCCCGTACCGGCTTCAACCCGGCCACCATGGAAGAAATGGAAATCCCCGCCCTTAAAACCGTGTTTTTCAAGGCGGGCAAGAATTTGAAAGAAAGTTTGTAATTACCATGAGAATTGATAAATTTTTGAAGGTTTCCCGGGTCATCAAGCGCCGCACCGTGGCAAACGACGCCTGCGACATTGGCCGCATCGTGGCCAACGGCAGGGTGGTGAAGGCCAGCTACCAGGTGAAGGTGGGGGATATTCTGGAAGTCACCTTCGGGGACCGTACCCTGAAAATCGAAGTACTGAACGTGGCAGAGCACGCCGCCAAGGCCGATGCCGCAAGCATGTATCGGGAGCTTTGAGGTTCTAATCCCCCCTCCCCCCGCATAGAATAGCCCCGAAAGGGGGCGACGCCCATGGCAAACGAACTTCCCACCAACATCATCATCCGGGAACGGCGGGAGGCGCTGATTTCGGGGGTGAGCGACGTTTTGAGCTTTGACGACCTGCAAATCGAGGCCGAAACCACCGCAGGCCGTCTGGTTTTACAGGGCTCCGGGCTGAAAATCCTGGGGCTGGACCGTTCCACCGGGGAACTGAAGGCAGAGGGTCAGGTGGACCGGGTCTTTTTCCCCGCCCAAAAAGCCAAGCGCCCCGGCCTGTGGGAGGCCCTGAAAAAGTGACCGACGTTTTGCACCTGGTGCTTTCGGTGGAGCTTTTCGGGGTTGCTTCCGCCTTTCTGTTTGGGGCGGGATACGGCATTTTATGGTCTGTTTGGCGCTGGCTTTTCGGCACCAAATCCAAATTTTGGGAAGCATTGGCCGATTTCGCCTTTTGCCTTCTGGTGGGCTTGGGCATCCTGCTCCACGCCCTTTCCTACATGCAGGGGGTGCTGCGCCTTTCCTCCATCCTGGCGGGTGCCGCCGGGTTTTCCACATGCCGGTGGATTTTTTCGAAAAAGCCCTTCCATTTTGGGAAGAAATAGTGTATAATGATGGGTGCAATCTATAAAATTGAGAAAGGACGGCAGATATGGTTCGGGAACCCATGAAATCCGAAAAGAAACCGGGCGGTTTTTGGCAGCTTTTGGCCAAGACGGCTCTGGTTTTGCTTGTCCTTTACGCCATCGGATCGCTGATCTCCATCCGGGTGCAGATCGAGCGGGCCGAGGCCGAAGCCGAAGCCCTGGCCGCCGAGGCCGACCTGAAGGAGCGTACCCTGGACATGCTCCAAAGCCAGGCGGGGGAAGAACCCTCCGAAAAGGATCTCCTGGATGCCGCCCACGAGGCCGGTTACGTCCTGCCCGGGGAACAGGTTTTTGAGGATGCCTATTTGAAATAAACCCGCGTATGAATATGCTAACGCCGCCCACATAGGGCGGCGTTTTTGTGTTGGAAGAAACCTACCGATATCGTAGGGGTGGCGCCCGCGAAGCAACGACGGGGGTGGTGCGTTAAGCACCGGGGGAGATATCGAAGATATCAATCGTCCCCGATGGGGACAAATGCTGGCTGCCCGAAGGGCAGACTGAGAGGGTAGCCTTCCCCTGGAGGGGAATCGTAGGGGCTGGCGCCCTCGACGGCCCTTCGTAGGGGCCGATGCCCACATCGGCCCGCCGTCCGCACCATAGGGCGGCGGGTGGGGTTTATACAAATTCCCCCGGGCCGGGAGACCCGGCCCCTACGGCTTATCACTATTCTCTATTCACTATTCTCTATTTTTCTCTCCCCCACCGCCTACGGCGGAGCCCGGCCCAGGTCGCAATCACAGATTACTCCTCGCTTTGGCTACAAACGACCCACCGGGGCGTTTGCTTCACGCGTCGCGCCCGTCAGAGGGGGCCTGTTAAGTTTGTGCGATTCTTCCGGTTCGCGCCTGTCCCGTGGGCGCAAAACCAGGTCATTATGCCGTACCCGGCAGGGTCCTGCACAATCCCCCAAGCCCCCCTCCCCGAGGGGGGACAGAAATGCGACGAAGGAGCATTTCAGGGGGGAGTTACAATTGATCAATCCCTCCGTCTCGCCTTCGGCGAGCCACCTCCCGTGATCGATTCCCTTCGGGAAGCGATCAATACACGAAGGGAGGCTTTGGGTGGAGTGCGTTCTCTCCGCATTCATCGTAGGGGCGATCTGCGATCGCCCGCGGGCGGCAATTTACCGCCCCTACCGTGGGGTTTTTACGTTACGACTATCGTAGGGGTGCGATTCACG
>JAFYNU010000388.1 GCA_017547975.1 Clostridia bacterium | reverse complement strand
GCGCATGAAGAGCATACCCAGACCGTTGAGAATGTCGTTTTCGGTGGCCAGGGTGTAGGGTTCTCTGGCGCCTTCGTAGTCAAAGGTGCTGGAAAGCAGGGCTTCGGGATAGTCGCAGTTGGGCCAATGGTCGGTCCACTGGCGCTGACCCTGGAAGCCGCCGGCGATGGCGTTGTGACCAACCTTTTCTTCCTCGAACTTGTCGGGCAGGTTGGGATTGCCGGCCATCAGGTCCTTGATGATGCAGTACATCTTGACGGTAAATTCCCACTGCTTTTCCTTTTCTTCGGGGGTGAACTTGATGCGAACCTTTTCGCCCAGGAAATCCACTTCTTCGGGGTTATCGTCACGGCCTTCCTTGCAGTGTTCTTTGGTCCAGGCAAGGGCCTTCTGATATTCTTCTTCGTTGTAAATGCCTTCTTCCATGCGGCGGAGGATCTCGACTTCGTCAACCGATTCCACACGCATGCCAAGGTATTCTTCCAGCACGCTCTGATCCATGATGCTGCCTGCGATGCCCATGCACTGGGAACCGATCTGCAGGTAGCTCTTGCCCCGCATGGTGGCCACGGCAACGGCGGCGCGGCCGAAGCGCAGGAGCTTTTCCTTCACGTCGTCGGGCATCTGGGTAACCTGATCCCGATCCTGTACTTCGTGACCGTAAATGCCGAAGGCGGGCAGGCCCTTCTGGGCATGACCGGCCAGCACGGCGGCCAGGTACACAGCACCCGGACGCTCGGTGCCGTTGAAGCCCCAAACACCCTTGATGGTGTGGGGATCCATGTCCATGGTTTCGGAGCCGTAGCACCAGCAGGGGGTTACCGAAAGGGTGATGGATACCCCTTCCTTCTTGAACTTATTGGCGCAGGCGGCGGCTTCGGGCACCCGGCCGATGCAGGTATCGGCCAGAACGACCTTTACCGGTTCGCCGTTGGAATAATAGAGATTTTCCTCAAAAAGCTTCTTGGCAGACTCGGCCATAGCCCAAACCAGGGGTTCCAGAGATTCGCGCATCATCTGGGGGCCGCGGCGTCCGTCCACGATGGGGCGAATCCCGATGACGGGATAATCGCCAACGTATCTGTTCTTTGCCATTGTAGGTTCCTCCGTTATGTGGATTCCCGCCCACCGGCGGGTTTGTTTTCTATGGGGATAGCATATCACGATTGGGGAAGAAATGCAAGAAAAAAGATGCGGTACGAGGGATAAAATTGTTTCCCTCAAATGCCCCAGATCCCTTTTGTTTCAGGATTTGTATGTAGGGGCCGATGCCCACATCGGCCCGGAGAGGTCTGTGCAATCTGCAGGGTTTCGTTCCTTCTTGTAGGGGCCGATGCCCACATCGGCCCGGGGGAATTTTGCAAACCTCTGGTTTGCGGGACGCTGTGGGCAGCGTCCCCTACAATGCGTGGGAGGTAATCATTCCTCCGTTGAATAAAACCGATCCAGATTCCATTTCATTGGATTGTTTTCGATATATTCCCAAATCTCCCGATAATCCTGATCATTGCGAATTACGTGATCATAGAAGGATCTCTGAAATATGGGTTTCCCAATTTCCTTGGTGACAAGGGTTTTCAAAGACCTCACCATGGTAGAAATCGATTGTGCTGTGTCCGTCAGGTCATCCACCAACACGATCATATGAATATGATTTGGCATGAT
>JAFYNU010000387.1 GCA_017547975.1 Clostridia bacterium | reverse complement strand
CGGTTGAATCCTTCAAGGAATCTGCCATTGCCAACTGCAATGACGTAACCTGGCTCCCCGCCTGGGGCAAGGATCGCATCGAAAGCATGATCCGTGAACGTGCCGACTGGTGTATCTCCCGTCAGCGTCATTGGGGTCTTCCCATTCCCGTCTTCTATTGTGAAGAATGCGGCAAGCCGGTTTGCACCGACGAATCCATCGAAGCGGTTTCCAATCTCTTTGCCAAAAAGGGCTCCAACGCCTGGTATGAATCGGAAGCTTCCGATATTCTCCCCGAAGGGTTCACTTGCCCCCACTGCGGCGGTAAGCACTTCGCAAAAGAAACCGACACGTTGGACTGCTGGTTCGACTCCGGTTCTACCCACACCGCTTCCCTGAAGAAGGATCATCCCGATCAGTGGCCTGCCGATATGTACCTGGAAGGTGCCGACCAGTACCGCGGTTGGTTCCAATCCTCCCTGCTCACCGCTGTTGCCACCACCGGCAAAGCTCCCTACAGAGCCGTCTTGACCCATGGCTGGGTCGAGGACGGCGAGGGCAAAGCCATGCACAAGTCCCTTGGCAACTCTATCGCTCCCGAAGAAATCATTAAGAAGTATGGCGCCGACCTGCTTCGTATGTGGGTTGCTTCCAGCGATTACCGTGTGGACGTTCGTGTTTCGGACGACATCTTTAAGCAGCTGTCCCAGGCTTATCTGAAGATCCGCAACACCTGCCGCTTCCTGCTTGGCAACCTGAACGGTTTCGAACCCGACCGCGACCTTCTCCCCTACGAAGAAATGGAAGAAATCGATCGTTGGGCTCTTACCCGCCTGAATGCACTGGTTTCCAAGTGCCTTGAAGCCTATGACAATTACGAATACCACATCGTATATCATTCCATCCGCAATTTCTGCGTTGTCGAACTTTCCAACTTCTATCTGGATGTCATCAAGGATCGCCTCTACTGCGAACCCCTCACCAGCGCTAAGCACCGCAGTGCCGCCAGTGCCATGTACCTGATTCTGGACGGTATGGTTCGTCTTTTGACCCCGATTCTTGCCTTCACTGCCGATGAAATCTGGACCTTCATGCCTCATACCAGCGACGTAGACGTGGAAGCCGCCATTTACAACGACATGGCCAAGGTCAACCTCAAATGGGAAGACGCCGCCCTGTCCGAAAAATGGGCTAAGCTGCTGGATCTGCGCGATACCGTAAAGAAGGCCATGGAAGAAGCTAAGGTTGCCAAATCTCTGGAAACCAAGGTTATCCTTTCTGCCGCTGAAGACTATGACTTCCTGGTATCCTGTCAGGAACTTCTGCCCACCATCTTCATCAGCTCCTCTGTTGAATTGGTTAAGGCCGATGCTTTCTCCTGTGAGATCGTAGCCGCAGAAGGCGAAAAGTGCGAACGTTGCTGGACCGTTTCCGGTTCGGTCGGCTCGGATGCCGAACATCCCACTCTTTGCGCCCGTTGCGCCGCAGCTGTACGCTCCCTGTAAGCTCAAACATGAAAACACCGCAGGCACCGGATTGTGTCTGCGGTGTTTCTTCTATTCTCCCATCAAAGGAGGGCTTCCCCTTGCATCTTTTCAAAATCCGTAATCCCCAATTTTCTGCTTATACGCGCTACCTGCTCCCCTTCCTGATCGTTACGGCTATCCTCATTTTGGACCGCATCACGAAAATCGCCACCCTGAATGAGCTTTCCGGCGGAAAAGAAGTGGTTCTCATTCCCGGCGTTCTCGGTCTGGAATACGTAGAGAATACGGGAATGGCCTTTGGCATGTTTTCCGATTCCACCTGGTTATTGGTTGCCCTTCGCATTGTTGGCATGATTGCGATGGCTCTTTTCATTGTTTTCTTCGATAACCAGCATATTCTTGGATTCATCTCATTTTCCATGGTGCTTGGCGGCGGTATCGGCAATATCATCGACGCCTTCGAATATGGTTTTGTGGTAGACATGATTGCCACTCTGTTTGTGGATTTTCCTGTTTTCAACGTTGCCGACTGCTTTATTACCGTTGGTGCTATCCTGCTTGGCATCTATTTGATTTTCATACATAAATTTCCTGAGG
>JAFYNU010000386.1 GCA_017547975.1 Clostridia bacterium | reverse complement strand
GTCGCACACCGGACAATTGACGGCACAGGCTTTTGGGGTACGCTTCGCGTAGCGGGTGTATACCAGTCCGCAAAGGCCGCCCATGCTGCCGCCGGTGGAAATAATGGGAGTCTCATCATCCAGGGCATAGTGTTCAAACAGAGCATCTACCACCGCATCTGTATAGGCCACCGCATCCCGGTTCATCCAAGCCCAGGGATTGATATAGGGGAACAGGAAAACAATCCCCTCCTCTGCCATGCGGATAGCAATTTCCGGGTCCTCCTTCCACATGCTCGTTCCGCCGAGACCGGTGAACTGGATCACAATCCCCTTGATCTTCTCATGGATGAGGGTGTCGTTGGAATAGGTATACATACGAAGATCGTTATAGCATATTTTCATGGTAAGGTACTCCTTCTATTTTTGTATTCACGGTCATTCGACCCAATAAACCTTATTACCCTTGCGTACCAGGGGTTCCCGGGGCGGCAAGCCATCCGGGGTGGCTGGATATCCCACCGACAAGGCACAGGTGACGGTTTCCTCCTTCGGAATACCAATGGTTGCCAGATAATCCCGCACTGTGGCATCCTCGTCCAACCAATGGAGTTGATTGATGTAGCAGGTGCCAAGGTCCATGGCATTTGCCATGATGGTCATATTTTCCAGTGCGCAGGTACTGTCTGCCATGGCATTTCCGTATCCGCGTCGGTTGCTGATAACCACCAGGACAGGTGCATCGTAATGGAAACGATACCCGCCTTCCCGGGATCGGATAATGCTGGAACGCAGGGACGAATAGGTATTTTCATCGTATTCCATCCCGGCAAATGCGGCTTCCACCAATCGGCACAGGTTGTCCAGTACCTCTTTATTGCCAATTACCGTAAAACGGCTGGACTGATTGTTCCCGCCGCTTGGGGCATGGCGTCCCGCTTCCAGAATCACTTCCAGCTTTTCCCGCTCTACCGGCTTATCCTGATAGCTACGGGTGGACCTGCGGGATTTGATCAAATCCAGAATTTCGTTTTCGTTCCATTGGCTCATAAAATCAACCTTCTTTCTTAATCCAAATTATACCACAGTTTCATCCTCTTCGCAAACCCCAGGAGAAGAATCCTTGACAAAACATATCTCTTTTTTTATAATAGAAGAAACCACTATGGAGAGGATGATAAATTGTGGCAAACAAGCCCAATGTTATTTTATTTTGCGCCGATGACCTGGGATATGGTGATCTTTCTTGTTATGGTGCCCACGAACTTTCTACCCCGAACGTAGATGCTTTGGCCGAAAACGGAATCCGTTTCACCAACACATACTCCACCTCTGCTGTCTGCACTCCTGCCAGATTCAGCATTTTGACAGGCGAATATCCCTGCCGAAATCCTTACACCCGTATTCTTCCCGGCAACGCCCGCATGATCATCGACACGCACCAACAAACCCTGCCGAAAATTTTCAAATCCGCAGGTTACAGTACCGGTGTCGTGGGAAAATGGCACCTGGGCATGGGCGGGGATGAAATTGATTGGAATCAGCCCATCTCCCCCAACCCCACCGAACTGGGATTTGATTACTCCTTTGTATTCCCCGGTACCAACGATCGGGTTCCCTGTGTTTTTGTAAAAAACGGATTGGTCGCAAATCTGGATCCCGATGATCCCATCGAAGTATCCTACGAAAAAGACTGTCCCTTCGATGATATCGATACCTATCACAAAAACCCCGAAAAACGCACCCTGCAATCCTCCCATGGACATGACCACAGCCTTTTGAACGGTGTTGGTCGCATCGGATATATGCGCGGTGGCAAAAGCGCCGTTTGGCGAGACGAAGATTTGTGCGACACCTTCCTTGCAGAAGCCAAGGGATTTGTGGATCGCGCCGAAGGTCCCTTCTTCCTCTACTATCCTCTGCACCAGCCCCACGTCCCCAGAATTCCCAGCAAGCGTTTCCGGGGCGCTTCCGGTCTTGGTGCCAGAGGAGACGTCATCATGGAGCTTGACTGGTGTGTCGGTGAAATGACCCGTCATCTGGAAGAAAAGGGTATTTTAGAGGATACCATCATCATTTTCACCAGCGACAACGGCCCGGTGGTCGATGACGGTTACATGGATGATGCGGAACGACTCATGG
>JAFYNU010000385.1 GCA_017547975.1 Clostridia bacterium | reverse complement strand
TTTCGGGCCCCACAGGCCCGAAAATTTCGCTGACGCGAAACCGGGTCATTTTGCACCGAGATGGTGCAAGATGGAAAGTGCCCGTCAAAGGGGCATTTTGCACCGGGTGGGTCATCCACCGGGTGTTATGACAATTCGCAGTACTCTTTTTTTGAACTGAGCAAGCCACGATTTCGAAGTGGTATGATTAAAAGCGATAGGCGAGTGATAAATTATGGGTAAATATATATTGAAGCGGCTTTTACGCGGCGCGTTCTCTGCAGTCTGCGTGGTCTTGATCGTTATGATCCTGGTCTATTCGCTTCTGGATCGGGGCATCATTCTTGCTGCCGACCCGAACTATTCCAAAATGCAGAGTAACGCCCGTGTCAGTTACGAACAGAGCCGATACGAAGCTTACGGCTATGTGGATTACATCCCCTATGCCGACTATCTTACCGAAATGGTAAAGAACGGTGAAATGACCCAGGAAGAACGGGCTGCCGTTGCCAAGATCGGGAGAACTCCCGACAAGGACGACGAAGCCGTTGCCGAAGTCGTCAAAAACTTCACCGACAAATATACCGCCGAAGGCTATGACATCGTGCGCCTTGACGCCGATGCCAAAAAGAACGGCCAGGTCAAGGACGGCGGCCAGGCGGCCCTCTATGCCGTCAAGGACATCCCCCTTCTCAAGCGTGCCCTGACCTACTTCACCGGCATGCTCTTTGTGGACAACATCCACTACGTACCGGAAGAAAACGACATCGGGGAAAGAGGTCTGACCTTCACCCTGTACGATCCGGTCTATAACCCCACCGGAACCGAAAAGAAACTCTCTCCCGCCATCATCGGCAACGGTACCATGCACAAGTACCTGCTGTATTTTGACGGCCGGTTCCCCTTCATCCATCAGAATTTTATCACCCTGCATCTGGGTGAATCCTATACGGTCAACCGCGGTGTGGACGTGTTCGAAACCATGAACGCCACCCAGGGTTCCTACGTGCTCAAAGAAATGACCTACCCCGATACCGGGTTCACCGAAGAGAGCGCCGACGACCTGCACTCCGCTACCTATGCCGCCGGCTCCCGGGAAATGAACGCCGTCTATGCCGAACGCTATGACGACGACTACACCAACGTCATTACCCACAAGACCGGTAAGTCCAAGCTGGGCTTCTCCTTCTCCATCGGTATCATCGAAGTATTCATTGCCTACATTCTGGGTATTTCCATCGGTCTGACCATGGCCCAGTTCAAGGACGGCTGGTTCGATAAGCTCTGCACCGTATACATCATGTTCATCATCGCGGTGCCCTCCCTGGCATACATCTTCCTCTTCAAGGCGGTGGGTGGCTCGGTATTCAAGCTGCCGACCCTGTTTGAAGTGGACTCCAAAAACTGGCTCATGTACGTGCTGCCCATCATCTCCCTGGCACTTCCCCAGATCGCCAACCTGATGAAGTGGATGCGCCGCTACATGATCGACCAGCAGAACTCCGACTACGTCAAGTTCGCCCGTTCCGGCGGTCTTTCGGAGCGTGAAATCTTCACCAAGCACATCTGGAAAAACGCCGTTATCCCCATCACCCACGGCATCCCCGGCAGCATCATTTTTGCCATGACCGGCGCCATTATCACCGAACGCGTTTACTCGGTTCCCGGTGCAGGTAACCTGCTCACCCAGGCCATCAACAAGTACGACAACGGTGTTATCGTGGGTGTGACCCTCTTCTACGCAGTTCTCTCGGTGGTAGCCATTGTTCTGGGCGACGTGCTCATGGCCACCGTTGACCCGAGAATCTCCTTTACAACGAAGGCGAGGTAACCGACTATGAATGAAAAACTTTATAATTTGGACCACCTCAATATGTCCGAAGAGGAGCTTTTTAGCCCCGCTGACCGGGACAGCATGGAATCGGAACGCATCACCGCCCCCCGCTATTCCTACTGGAGATCGGTGTTCCGTGTCTTCTTTAAGAAGAAGATCAACATCATCATCCTCTCCCTCCTGATCTTCGTCATTGCCTTTGCTTACCTCTATCCCGCTCTGGTTCCCTACGATCCCTTCGCCAACCTCCTGGATCCCAACTCCAAGCACCTGTCCCCGGGCAAGGCGCTGGACTACTTTGGCCCCAGCATTCACTGGATCCTGGGCGCCGGCGCCTCGGGTGAACCCACCTTCGACGCCATCTGGAACGGTTCCCGCATTTCCATCTCCCTGGCCTTCCTCTGCGCCGGTATCAACATGACCATCGGCGTTCTCCTGGGTGCGGTCTGGGGCTTCTCCAAGAAGTTTGACGTTTTCATGATGGAAGTCTACAACATCGTGGGTAACGTTCCCAGCATCCTTTTGATCTCGGTTTTGGCCATGCTGCTTTCTCCCACCTTCTGGACCATGGTATTTGCCATGACCGTCATCGGGTGGATCGGCATTGCCTACTTCATCCGTACCCAGGTTATCATCATCCGCGACCGGGAATACAACCTGGCATCTAAGTGCCTGGGCACCTCCACCTTCAAGATCGCCATGAAGAACATTCTGCCCTTCATGACCTCCGTTATCGTGACCCTGGCAGCT
>JAFYNU010000384.1 GCA_017547975.1 Clostridia bacterium | reverse complement strand
TCGGGGGCTTGCTCTTCGATGATTTTCAGGATTTGTTTCAATATATACGCCTGATCCTCCGCCAGGGAATACTCGTTCATGCGTTTGCCCAGGTGCAGGTCGGAAAGGTGAATGAATTTCATGGTTTCCTCCGTGTGATTCGGATTCTTTTTTCTATTGTACCACAGAAACCAGCTTTTGTGAATATTACGAGGCTTGCAAAAAAACGGCGTTTTGATCAAATCAAAACGCCGTTGCAATGATCCACTTCGTGCTGGATGATCTGGGCGGTGAAGCCCTGGAAATTTTTGATTCTGGTCTGGAAATCGATGGTCTGGTATTGCACCTTAATTTTCTGATAGCGTTTGGTTTTCCGGGGTCCCCCCAAAAGCGACAGGCACCCCTCCTCGGTTTCGTAGGGGCCTTCGGCCTTCAGGATGACCGGGTTGAGCATGACCATGTACTCCGTCCCCGCAAGAAAGGCAATGATGCGCCGCCGGACACCGATCATGTTCCCCGCCATGCCCACACACTCCTCCCTGTGGGCTTTCAGGGTTTCCAGCAGGTCGCTTGCGGCGGGAATATCCTCCCTTGTGGCCTCGGCAGAGGGCATGGCCAGGAAAAGGGAATCGTGAACCAGTTCTTTTACCATGGCTTCCTCCCTATATCCCGCCCCGGACGTCGTCACAATCCAGAAGCCCCGTCCCGGCGATATTCATGGGGCCAATCACCGCGTTGTCGGAAATTTCCACATCCCGGCAATGATCCAGACGAACCAGGTGCTTGTAAGGAAGCCAGCTTTCGGCCCCGGGACTCTTGGTAATGCGATTGTTCCGGAAGGTCAACCCACCGCAGGACAGGGCATACAGCACCGGAACGTCGGGGGTATCGAAGATATTATCGTGAATCCGGATGTTTTTGTGGAAGGGCTTTTGGGTGTTGGGCATCGGCACCACCGGGCAGACCGAAATCATCCCCTCCCCAAACTGATAGGGGGAGGACAGGCAGGCGTCGGTGAACACGTTGCCGGCGATTTCCACGTCGTGGCATTCCCCCGATTCGAACCAGTAGTTGGAGTCCCCCGCCACCAAAATGGCGGCGCCGGAGGAGGCGAAGTAGTTATCGGTGATCCGCACCGGTTTGGGGGTGGAAACCAGAATTCCCCGGGCCCGGCAACTGCCAAACCGATTGTTTCTGGCGGTAAAGGACGCCGTATGGGTCAGATTATCCACAGCCACAAGCCCCTGGGTGCCAAGGGCGGCAAGCAGCTCCGCCGGAATCGCATCCCGGAAGGTCAGGGTAAACAGGGCAGGATCATCGGCGAGAGCATAATCGGAAACGATACCCCCACCCATGGGCGCCATGTCCCGCCGGTCAATAAAGACCATTTCGTCCCCCGGCTCGGCCCAGTAGTGGAAACCCATGGCCTGGGGGTGCATGTAACGGCAAAGGATGGTTTTTTCATCCACCACCCGCTCCGCGGTCACACAACAGCTGTGCACGTTGATGGGATCGTCCATGAGACCCAGGAAGGAGCATTTCTCGATGGTGATTTTCCCACTGCAACAGGTAATATGCATACCGTCGTCCCGGCCGTTGGAGATCAGCCGTCCCCTATCCCGGTTGGGCAGGAAATGCACCCGGGTGAAGGTCAGGTCGGCGGAAAACTGAGCCAAACAGCCAAGGCCGCCGCAGGAGTGGAAGGTGATATCCTGGAGGGTGATATTTTTGCACTTTTCTATAAAAGCTCCGGCGTGCCACCGCTCGTTATGACGGAGGACGAAGATATTGCCCACCGCCATGGTTTTGGCGGCTTCGGGATCCTTCATGGTAAAGCGGTACACGTTCTCCCCCAGGTCTTCCACCGAGGTAGGCACAAAGTTATCCCCGGTGCCCCGGGTAACGGTACGGGTGGCGTGGTCAAACTGGATGTGACTCCAGCGGCCCATGGGGTACCATTCGTCGTTTCCCACGTCAAATTCCAGCCAATCCCCCGCCAAGCGGTGGGGAAATGCCGCCGGATCCACGTAAAGATCCACAGTACCCTCCCCCACGGCCCGGACGATGCCTTCAGCCACCAGGGGCTTATCCCAATCCACCACGGCGTATTTCAGGGTGATATTTTCCGAATGGTCCAGGGTGAAGGGCTGCATGTGCCCCGAAAAATGCAGGGTGGACATGCCAAAATCGAACACCAGATTCCGCTTATTCCGCAGCCATATCCCAAGCTTCCGTTCGGGAAGGACGGTGGTATTGGATAGGCGGTAATCGTGGGCGAACTCGGGGGTAACGTAATAATCCCCGGGGGCAAAATAAATGGTGGTATCCTGGGGATTTTCCTCCACCAGGTCATAAAGCGCCCGGGTGATATTGCTTCCCGGTAAAATGCCCCGGGACGCCAGGTCAATGGTTTTCATGGAAATTCCCCCTTAGATCAGGCCGTTTTCTTCCAGATAGCGCAAAAGTCCCACGCACCCGTCGTGCACGTCCCGGTAGGTAACGTCGAACTTGCGGGTGAACCAGGGATCGGCCACCTCGCCGCCCCGGTCGGTGAAGTCCATCATGCGCTTCACCTTGCCCTCCGGGTCGCCCCCGAAGATTCCAAGCATGTTTCGGATATTGTTGTTATCCATGCCGATGATCAGGTCGTATTGATCGTAATGGTGGCGCAGAAGCTTTTCCGCCCGCTTCCCGGCGCAGGAAATGCCGTGTTTTTTGAGTTCGGCGGCGGCAGGGGAATACACCGGGTTCCCCACGCCGTTGATGATCTCATCGTAGCCGGTGGCGGCGGAGGCAATTTCCAGCCGATCCCCCGCCAGGTCCTTCATAATAAATTCCGCCATGGGAGACCGGCAAATATTACCCAGGCAGACAAAGAGAATTTTTGTCATGGTTTTCTTCCTTTTCTGTTATTTTACCCGGTTCATGATTTCCAGGCACATACGTCCATTGTGATAGGGACATTTCCAGGGACCCACCAGGTCGCCCTGGCCCCGGATACTGCCGTCACCGTTGAGGTACCCAAACCATTCTCCCCCGTGGGTGCGGTCAATCATATACTCCCGGATAAAGTCCCATACCGCCTGGGCGGCGGCCCGGTAGCGTTCCTCCCCGGTTTTTTGCCAGGCATGGTAAAAGCCCACCACCGTTTCGGCCTGCACCCACCAGACGCGTTCGGTCTTGTCCACCCCATTTTCCCATTCAGGAAGGAGGCTTCCATCCCGGAAAGCCCTGTGGTAAACCGAATCGGCCAGAATGGCGGTCATATCACCGATTTTTCGCTGGTAATCGGGTTCCCCCAGAACTTCGGCACCCCGATCCAGAAGCCAGGCGGCTTCCACGTCGTGGCCGTAGGAATGGACGTTCACCAGGCTTTGCCAATCCCGGTCGAAAAGCACCTCCAACCGCCGTCCTTCGGGGTTATACACGTGGTGAAGCACCAAATCCATCATTCCCGCCAGAGCTTTCCCCACCCTTGGATCATGATCTGCCCGGTAGAGCTCGGTGTAGCCCTCGTAAAGGTGCAGAAGAGAATTCATGGTACGTTCGGCAATGACCCCATTGCCCGAAAGCTTGATATTATCCTCCGGGGTAAAGTCCACCCGGTAGGATTCTCCGTACCCGTCCCCCAGGCGGCATCTTCCCTCGATGGTATCAAACAGGGAATAGGCCAATTTCAGGGCTTCCCCATCCCCGCTTGCCAGATAGTAGGAGGAAAGGGCGTAGATACCAAATGCCAGATTGTAGGTATGCTTGGCGTCATCCGCCGGACGGCCATCCTTTGTCACCGACCAATAAAGACCTCCGTGTACCCGATCAAAGCAGTAGTCCCGGATCCACCTGTAAGCATGGGCGGCGTGTTCCAGGGCAAGCCGGTCATCCAGGGTCATGGCACAATTGGAAAAGAACCACAGAATGCGGCTGTGGAGGATGACGCCCTTGTCGGCCTCCCTCACGGGAGATCCGTCAAAAAGAGCCTGGCCAAAATAGCCGCCCCGGTCATCCCGAAGCCCCATCCAAAAGGGCAAAAGATCCTGTTTCAAATGATGTTCCATTTCGCTTCGCATCTCTTTCATATTCCTTCCCCTCTTTTCTTTTTTCTCCATTTTACCATGCTATTTCCCAAAAGTAAAGCCCGCTTTCGCGGGCTTTGTATGCTTTGATTACACCTGGTCGGCGCTGTCAACAAAAAGAGGAAGGGGGAACCAATCCCGGATGGCGGCGGGCATGCCGCCCCAATGCTTGGAGTGAATGCCAAGGAAGAAGGTCATGGCTTCCTTGTGGGTGAATTCGAAGTCACATTCGCTCTGATATTCCTCCACCGCCGGGACTCCGTTGGTGACCGAAATCTTGAGTGCCTCATCCCGGGCATAGCCGTGGATACGGGCGGTAATGACCCCATCCGCCAGGGTGGTATAGGAGGCTTTGAACTTCAGGAGAGCGGAAAGCACGTGCTTATAGTTCAAAATGCTGATGTTTTCGCAGATTCCCACCGAGAAATCCTCGCAGATTTCAAACATGGCTTCAAAGGTTTCCCGATCCCATCCGGCGAAGACCATTTCCAGTTCACCCTTGGCCTCCACGTAGTTGCGCACCACGGTATAGAGGTCGGCCTTGTCCACCAGGGTCAGCTCCGAAAGGGAGCCCACGTAGTAACCGATGAAGGTTCCATTCCGCAGAATGGCCACCGCCTCCGCCTGCCAGGAACGCAGAATATCCAGGAAGGCCTCCCTGGGACGGAGAGTCCGCTCGGGACGGGTGGCATGGAGGGCATACATCCGGTCGATCAGATCGGTATCGGTATCCTCCACCGGGTGAAGCTCCAGCTTTTCCAGGGGAACGCCCCGGAAAACGTGACGGAGGTTGGTTTTGTTCAGGTGGATCCGGTATTTGGGAGCACATTTTTCAAAGCCAAAGTAGGCGTAGCGCTGGCGAAGGCCACCCAGAATGGAGAAGTCCACCCCATCCTTCACCATATCCGAAAGGGCCATGGTCATGCAATCGATCATATATCCCTTGCTTCGGGCATAGGGATGCACTGCCACGTTGCCGATGCCGCGGCTTTTCAGGGTCTCCTCCCCCACCTGGAGGGTGGAGTCGAAGGCGCCGATGGCGGCCTTCAGCTTGCCGTTTTCGGTGACCACGTAGTTTGCGTAGGTGGGGTTATATTCGGGTTTGTAGAGCTTGGGCAGGAGTTTTTTGAAATCCTCCTCGTTGCCGTTGAAGCCAAAAACGTAGTTCAGGAAGTCCATCAGGTCGTCGTACATTTCGGGTGTACCCCGGCCCTTGTAGAGGATGGGTTCAGACATATTCTTCATTTCCTTTCTTGGGATTAGCACCATTCTACTATATTGCGAAATGGTTTGCAAGCCCCTGGCTTATTCAGAGTTCCACCTGTTCCCCGTCGGCAAAGAGGGAGGCAATGCGAAGGTACTTGATCTCACCCTTGTTCACCAGCATGGGCATGGTGTCACTTTCGGTATGGTTTTCGGTGGTGATGAAATCCAGGATCATCTGGTCCACGGTGGTATTTTCCCCAACGTACACGGTCTCCACCGGCACCCATTCTTCCCGACG
Organism: Clostridia bacterium; assembly: GCA_017547975.1. Classification (GTDB taxonomy): domain Bacteria; phylum Bacillota; class Clostridia; order Oscillospirales; family QAMX01; genus RUG11797. The sequence continues at coordinate 1,977 of JAFYNU010000384.1, read as the reverse complement.
GTGGAGGTTGGAAACCTTCAGGGCGCGGACGTGGAGGTTTTCCTGCACGTAGATCAGGGGATAGACGTAGCTTTCCGGAGCCTTCCCATACACCGGAATGCGTTCCGCCTTGCTGGCGAAGACGTTTTCAATGGTAATGGCGTCGAACACACCACGGTTTTCGGAGGGATAGAATTTGGTGACCCCCACGCAATACTGGAAGTAGGTGCCGTACACGTCGGTGATGCGAACCCGCTTCACCGGGCACTTGGCGGCCAGGAGGCGGACGGCGCTGTGGCAATCCTCCGAATAAATGCCCCGGATGGTTACGTCGGAAATTTCCCCGGCGGAGCCTTCGTCGGCATTCAGGGCCACCAGGTCGTCGTAGCAGGATCCCTGGAGGTTGCTGATTTCCCCGAAGTGGCAGTTGCCGTTGAGGTGAACCCCGTCCATGTTGATGGCAAGGGGGTTGCCGTAGTTGAAGTCGAAGACGATATTATCCACCGTGAAATAGCTCACCTTGTCCAGGGTGATGGCGAAGGTGGTGGTGTCCTTCATGGTCATGGAGGAGATGCGGAGATTCCGCACGTTGTAGAAGAGGAAGATAAAGCCGTTGTGTCCCCCCTCGTAATCCTTCGACCACAGGGGATTGGGCTTTTGTTCCAGGTTGTTCAGGTCCCAGATGCCCCCCTCCACCGCAATGTTCTGGCAGGGAGAATCGGGATCGTACTCATTGATGAAGTCAAAAAGTTGGGACTCGGTGCGGTTTGCCCGATTTCTTACCATTCTGTTTTGCAGCATGACACAGTTGGAATTTGCCGCCAGCTTCACACGGGCAAAGCGGGGCAATTTCAACTTGAAGTTGCTGGGAAGCTCCAGAGGGCGGGAAATCAGGTAGTATTCCTGAGGTTTCGGAAGTTCCAGTTCGCATCCGGCGGTGTCGATCAATTCCTGAATCGCAAGCGTATCGTCGTGGATGCCGTCTCCGTAAAGTGTGTACATATCGTTTTCCTCCTTAAATCCATTCACATGTGAAAGGTTCTGCGGTCCATTCATCAAAGGTTCCCTTGTAGTCCAGGCATGCAAAATCTTCCGTAACGATTTCCCCGTCGCTCCAGCGTTTCACAAGTACCGGGTTCTGTACCTTTTCCACCTGTACCCGCCGCAGGGTCACCCGATCAAAGTGTGCCAGGTGCAGGAAGGCACAGCGGGCATCGGGGGCGAAGGCAATACGGCAATCCTCCATCAAAAGGGATGCTTTCACCTCCGGGTCTCCGTAGAGCACCAGGGGCATTTTGATCCCCTCCGCCCGGATGCCCCGGAATGTAACGCTTTCCAGGGGTTTGTTCCGTTGCCACAGGTTACTGCCTGAGAAATTGTATTCCAAAAAGCGATCCACGTTTTTGAAGGTGCAATTTTCGATGACGATATCCCCCGCATTCCCACGGATGGGCCGGGAGAAATCGGCGTAGTAGAGGAAGGCCGAAAGCATGTTATTCCGGTGTCCGCCGCTGGGGGAGATGACACCCAGACGCTTTTCCTCCAGGCTGAGGGAACCCCGGAAGAGGTATCGGCCGGGGCCGTAAAACTCGCAATCCGAAATATGCACCTTCCGTCCCCCGAAGCGGAAACCCGAGCAGGCGGTATTGAGCCTGCAATTTTTCACGGTGACGTCGGTATTATCGATGCCGGCAATGCAGTCGTCCCCGGTTTGGAAATCGCAATCGGTAATGGTGATCCTGTCGCAGGAGGTCAGATGGATGCCGTCGTGACCCGCCAGCACCGTCAGATTCCTGGCGGTAATATGCTGGCTTTGGAAAATGGCATGGGCCCAGTTGGCACTGTTTTGGATTTGGTAGCCCTCCAGCCGGATATTGTTGCAGAAAAACATGCTGATGGCGTGGGGTCCCCGGTAAAACTCCTCCCCAATTTCGTCATAGGCGTCCTGCCCGTCGATATATGCCCCCTTCTCCCCAATGATGGCGATATTTTCGGCAT
>JAFYNU010000383.1 GCA_017547975.1 Clostridia bacterium | reverse complement strand
CGGAAAGGATCAGTTCCAATTTTTCTTCGTCTTTGCCAAGGGTGATGGATTCGATATCGGCGTAGTCGGCGTTGAAGAAAAGGGATTTTGGCGCAACGGTGCCGCCGGACAGGAGCTTGAGGATGGAGGTTCGGTCGAACCGATGCGGCCCGTCTTCGGTATCTTTGAAGGCCTTCCCTCCGTTTATCCGTCGAAGAAATTCCTTGTTCTTTTCGGTAATACCCTTTTGAAGCTGCAGTACCCGCGAAAATTCCTGAACGTCACATTCCCAGGGGAGCAGGATGTCCCGTTCGGCATAATACTCGGTGAATTCCCTGTAGGTGGAATCAAAGGAATCCAATTCACGAATATTTTCCATATTCAATTCGCTCAAAAAATGCCCGCGATGGGCAACCAACCAGGCACACGCCAAATAGACCAGCCGGGGGTCATGGGGCTGATCGGAGGTCATCAATTCGTGGATCAGATGGTGAATGGTTGGGAAGGCTTTGTGGTAGTCGATATCGGTATAATCCGGATCGTGGAAGAAAGAATAGCGGTCGGAGATATCGCTTTTATCCTCCGGGAATAATGCGCTTTCTCGGATGCGGATGAAAAAACGGGGATCAATTTTATGAATTTCAGCGGCGAATATCTCCTGCAAAAGAAGTACACGCTGCTGCCTGCGGTCAAGACGGCGGCGGGCTGTACGGAAAGCACGACGCTGGGCACTTTGCTCGGCGGGATCAAAAAGATGCGTACCCCACATGGGTTCCCCACGGTATTTGCAAAGGGAATAATCCTCGTAGGTGGCAGCATAACCAACGGAATCGGTGCCAATATCAAGACCGAGATAGTATTTTTTGTTTTCCATCTTGACAAAACCCTCCTGATGCGTTATGATTTAAATAGTCTATTTACCCTATAGACTTACACTACACGTTCAAATAAGAATGTTTTCAAACCGTCGGCTTGTCCGACAGCACAGTGCGTGCAAGAAAAGGACCTGAAAAGGTCTTTTTTTCTTTTTATTTGTATTATACCGCAGAAATTAGTTGCGGTCAAGCATAGGGCAAAAGAAAACGAGGAGCTGAAGCTCCTCGTTTTTTATATGGGTCAGAATTCCGGGACGGTGACCGCTTCGCCGTCGCGCATGGCGGAGATGTGGGCGCAAAGCCCGGCGGCGGTGATGTTGGCCCCCAGGACTTCGTCGATCCAGGGCTTGCGGTTTTCCAGAATGCTGGTGACAAATTCGTGGACCAGGTGGGGGTGGCTGCCGTGGTGACCGCCGCCGTGCCCCTTTTCCAGGGAGAGCTGGGGGTTCAGGGGATCAAAGTCGCCCCCGACCGTGTAACGCTGGATGGATTCCGGCAGGGTGTGATGGTAGTTGGGCAGGGAGACCTGCGCAACGTGGTCCACCGAACCGCGTACCCCGGGAACCGCCGGGTCGGCGGTGGTGACGTAGGGATCGTCCCCGTCCGAGAAGCCCCATTCGAAGCTGGCCTTGCTTCCGTAAACAAACAGACCCTCCTGATAAGAACGGGCGGTTTCGAACAGGCTTCGGGTAGCTTCGGCCTTCATGCCGTTGGCAAAGTCAAAAATGGCACATTCCACCGGGTAGGGGTTGCCGTACTGGGTGTGGAGTGCAGGATCCATGGTGCCCGAACCGAAGCAATGGACTTTTTGGATCCGGGAACCCGACAGGGCCACCATGGGGCCGATGGCATGGGTGCCGTACCACATGGGAGGGAGCCCCAGCCAATAGTCCGGCCAGTTCACCATGTCCTGATAATGGCTGCCCCGCATGAACTGGATCTTGCCCAGCTTGCCCGAATCCAGCATTTCCTTCACGTAGAAATACTGGTAGGTGTAGAGGGTGGTCTCCATCATCATGTAGTTCTTGCCCGAACGGCGAACCGCATCGGTGATGCGCTGCAGATCCTCCAGGCTGGTGGCCATGGGCACCGTACAGGCGCAATGCTTCCCGCTGTCGAGCACCGCCACCGTCTGGTCGGCATGGCGGGGGATGTGGGTCACCAGATGGACCGCATCCAGGGTGTCATCCGCCAAAATGGCCTCAAAGCTTTCGTAGGGGACGGCGCCGGGATGCGCCTCGGTCATTTTGGCAAGCAGGGCGGGATCGGTGTCGTAAATGCCAACGAATGCAACGTCGGGATGATCCAGCCAAATGGGAAGAAAGCTTCCGCCAAAACCAAGCCCGACCAGGGCAACTCGTAACTTTTTCATGGTAATACCTCCGTAATTTATTCCATGTATCCGCCCTGCATGGGGGATACGGCGTGTTCCGAAAAGAGCTTCAGGATGCCGCTGGGGTATTTGGGTTCCTTGGGACGCCAGGCGGCCTTGCGCTCCTTCAAAATGGCATCCATTTCGGCGGGGGATTTGGGCTCGCCCCTGACACCCACGATTTCCAGCTTGCGGGCGGGAATATCAATGTGGATCAGGTCGCCTTCCTCCACCAGGGCAATGGGACCGCCCTCGGCGGCCTCGGGGGAAACGTGGCCGATGCTGGGGCCGGTGGAGGCACCGGAGAAGCGCCCGTCGGTGATCAGGGCGATGGAGCGGCCCAGCTCCTTGTCGGAGGAGATGGCTTCGGAGGTGTAGAACATTTCGGGCATACCGGAGCCCTTGGGACCCTCGTAACGGATGAAGACCGCATCCCCGGGGTGAATGTCGTGGGTGAGGACGGCGTGGATGGCTTCCTCCTCGCTGTCGAAGGGGCGGGCGTTCAGGGTGGCCCGGAACATTTCCTTGGGGCGGGCGGTGTG
>JAFYNU010000382.1 GCA_017547975.1 Clostridia bacterium | reverse complement strand
TTGTAAATTGTCAATTTTCCATTATCCTCTTGCCTTTTTGGCTGGTACGGGGTATAATGAAATCAAACCCATTGAGGAATACGAAGGCGAGCCGCCCCGCCGGAATCGGGCAGGCAGAAAGGGGATATCCTATGACACAGTTCAAAATTGGCGTCATTCCCGAAAGCTTCCGGGTAGAGCGCTTCCTCTCCCTGGAAAAAGCCAAGGCCATTGGTGCCGCCGGCGTGCAGGTATATGCCACCCACGACGATTTCTGCGCCGAAAAGCTCACCGCCGGTGAAAAGAAGGCCTTCATGGATAAGCTGGACTCCCTGGGTCTGGTGGTTTCCGCCCTGTGCGGCGACTTCGGCCACGGCTTTGCCGATCCCGAAAAGAACAAGATCTACGTGGAACGCTCCAAGAGGGTGCTGGAACTGGCCCTGGAATTCGGCACCAACATTGCCACCACCCACATCGGTACCGTGCCCGCCGATCCCAACTGCGATACTTACAAGATCATGCAGGAAGCCTGCGCTGAACTTGCTGAATACGCCGACTCGGTGAAGGCTCACTTTGCCGTGGAAACCGGCCCCGAAAAGGCCACCCTTCTCAAGTCCTTCCTGGACTCCCTGGGCAGCCGGGGCGTGGCGGTAAACCTGGACCCCGCCAACCTGACCATGTGCAGTGAAGACGATGCGGTTGCCGCCGTCTACACCCTGAAGGATTACATCGTTCACACCCACGCCAAGGACGGCATTGCCCTGCCGGGTCAGACTCCTCCCTGGCTGGAGGTTCCCCTGGGCAAGGGCGGTGTGGATTGGCCCAACTATCTCAAGGCCCTGGACGAAATCGGTTACAAGGGCTTCCTGACCATCGAACGGGAATGCGGCGACTCCCCCGAAGCCGACATCCGTATGGCCGCCGATTTCCTGCGTGCCCAGATGGCATGAGAAAAATTTGGGGCCGCGGAGAAGTAAACCGGAGGAAAATCCGGTATCCTATCATCGTGACCCAATTTTGACCCCAAGGAGGACGACCCATGCAATACGTAATTTCCGACGTGCGGGGCTGTTACGATGCCCTGAAAGATCTTTTGGATAACCTCTCCTTTTCCGAACAGGAGGACGTGCTCTACCTGGCGGGCAACCTGGTGGGTGAGGGCGGCGAATCCATGCCCCTGATCCTGGACCTGTGTATGCGGCCCAACGTGTACCCCATTTGGGGCGACAAGGATCTGACCGCCGCCAAGTTCCTGCGGCTGGCCAACCAGGCGGAGGACGACAAGGCCATGCTGGAAGGCATGGACGGGGAAGAAAAGGCAGCATTCGCCGCCTGGATTCAGGATGGCGGAATGGCACTTTTGCAGGAGTTCCGGGCCCTGGAGGAAGAGGACCGCACCTTCGTGGTGGAATTTTTCGACGAATTCGAACCTTTCCTGATTGCCGAGGCCAACAAGCGGGTCTTCATCATGCTCCACGGGGGTTTCCACGATTTCGTGGAGGGTAAGGACCTGGAGGAATACGAGGCAGAAGAACTGGCCTGCGGCTCGGTGGAACCCGACAAGCGTTATTTCAAGGGTGCCTACCTGATCACCGCCGGGGAATGCCCCGATGGGAAGGTCGCCAAAACCAAAGCCGGAAACCTGTTCATCAACACCAACCCGGAGGGGGCAGGCAGACTTGCCTGTCTGTGCCTGGAAACCGGAAAGGTTGCATACAGCAAATAAACGCCCAAAACAAAGGCGGCTTCGTGGTGAAGCCGCCTTTTTGTTTGGGCGTTTGGCTCGTAATGAAGGATTCTCAACCCTCAAGGGCCTCCTTGTGCAGGGGGTTCCAGGTGCCCCGGAGGTAGAAGGTGAGGAAGACTGCGAAGAGGAAGAGGTTGTGGGCAATCATGCTGGCCCAGGCGGAGATGAGACCCATGGAAAGGAGCTGGGTGCAAATGAAGGTGCCCACGATGCGGATGCACCACATGCCGACGATGTTGAAGATGAAGGGCTCCTTGGTTTTGCCGACCCCCATCATCATCCCCTCGATGATGATGGAGAAGCCGTAGAAGGGCTCGGACACCGCCACCATGCGAAGCACCGTGGCTCCCAGGGCGATAACGGCGGCACTTTTGGAGAAGATGCCCATGAGCATGGGTGCCATCAGGAAGAGGGCGCCCCCCGAAAGGATCATCAGGAAAATCTCGATGGGAATGAACATACGGGCCATGTGCGTCATGCGATCCCTGTCCCGGGCGCCGTAGGCGTTGCCCGCCAGGGTGGCGGCGGCGGTCTGCATGCCGTAGCCCGGAATGTAGAAGGCCGATTCCACCGTGTTGGCGATGGTGTGGGCGGCGGTGGCCACCTCACCCAGGGAGTTGATCAGGGCGGCGAAGGCCACGTAGCCCAGAGAGGTGCCGAAGCGTTGCATCATGTTGGGGAAGGCCACCTTCAAACAGGGTTTCAGGATATCCATATCCGGCTTGATGCTTTGACCCTTGGGGGAGACCATGGGGTGTTTCCAGAGCACGATGGTGATGTAGATGCCGCCGAAGGCGAAGGCGATGGCGCTGGCGATGGAGGCCCCTATCACCTCCAGCCCGGCGCCGGGGAGGGTGATTTGGTAGGAGAAAACGGTGACGGTACGGGTGGGGTAGATGAGAAGAAAGTTCAGAACCACGTTGATGATATTGACCCAACCCCCCACCTTCATGGGTGTCTTGGTGTCACCGGCGGCCCGGAGCACCGTGCCGAAAATGATGCTGGCGGTGCGGGGCAGCATGGGCAGATACAAAATCAGGAAATAGATGGAGGCCAGGGGACGGATGCCCTCTTCCACCTGCATCCAAACCGGAACCAGGCCGCTCAGGGCCACCGGCAGGATGGTGAAAAGAATGCCCACGATCAGGGTTACCAGCACCGCCTGGGACACCGAGCGCCGGGCGGCTTCCCGGTCTTTGGCGCCGCAGGCCCGGGCAATGAAGGAAAGGAAACCAACCCCCAGGGCGGACACCGACGAGCCGATGAGCCAGCCCACCGTACTGGTGGCCCCCACGGCGGCGGTGGCCTGGGTC
>JAFYNU010000381.1 GCA_017547975.1 Clostridia bacterium | reverse complement strand
TTATGCCCCAGGAAGAAGCCATCCAGTACATGAAGGATGCTGCTACCAGATCCTACCTGAAGAAGGGTCAGGAAATCGTAGACATGAACCACAAGGCCATCGACGCCGGCGCCACCGCCTTCGTCAAGATCGACGTTCCCGCCGATTGGGCCAACGCTTCCGACGAAGCCGCCGAAGTGGCTTACGAAGGCAAGCCCGAACTGGTCAAGATGGTCAAGAACATCCTCATGCCTGTTGGCAAGATGGATGGCGACTCCCTGCCTGTTTCCGCCTTCGTGGATCACGTTGACGGTCAGTTCGAACAGGGCGCTTCCGCCTACGAAAAGAGAGGCGTAGCCGTTTCCGTTCCTGCCTGGGATGCTGCCAAGTGCGTACAGTGCAACAGCTGTGCTTACGTCTGCCCGCACGCTACCATCCGTCCCTACGCTCTCACCGAAGAAGAAGTTGCTGCTGCTCCCGCCGCTATGAAGGCTGTTCCCGTCAAGGCCGGCAAGGGCAAGGGCGTCTATCAGTACACCCTGGCTGTTTCTCCTCTGGACTGCATGGGCTGTGGCGTATGTATCGGCCAGTGCCCCACCAAGGCCCTCAAGATGGTTCCGCAGGAAGGCGAACTTGCTCAGCAGGAAGTCTTCGATTACTGCGTTGCCAAGGTTTCCGACAAGAAGGACGTTCAGGACAACACCGTCAAGGGCAGCCAGTTCAAGCGCCCGCTGCTTGAGTTCTCCGGTTCCTGCGCCGGTTGTGCTGAAACCGCTTACGCCAGACTGGTAACCCAGCTCTTCGGCGATCGTATGTACATCTCCAATGCTACCGGTTGTTCCTCCATCTGGGGCGGCCCGGCTGCTACCTCCCCCTACACCGTCAACGAAAAGGGCCAGGGTCCCGCTTGGGCCAACTCCCTGTTCGAAGACAACGCAGAACACGGCCTCGGTATGTACCTGGGTCAGGAAGCTATCCGCAACAGCCTCGCCGCCCAGGCTAAGGCCCTCATCGCTGTGGAATACACCGATGCTGACCTGAAGGCTGCTGCTCAGGAATGGCTCGACACCATGGCCAACGGCGAAGCTAACAAGGCTGCTACCGAAAAGTTCGTAGCCGAACTGGAAGCTTCCGTCATCGAAGGCTGCCCCTGCGAAGCTTGCACCATTGGCGCTTCTATCCTCGCCAAGAAGGAATACCTCTCCAAGAAGTCCGTCTGGATTTTCGGCGGCGACGGTTGGGCTTACGACATCGGCTTCGGCGGCGTTGACCACGTTCTCGCTTCCGGCCAGGATGTTAACATCTTCGTATTCGACACCGAAGTGTACTCCAACACCGGTGGTCAGGCCTCCAAGGCTTCCAACATCGGCCAGGTTGCTCAGTTTGCAGCTGCCGGTAAGGATATCAAGAAGAAGAGCCTCGCCGAAATCGCTATGAGCTACGGCTACATCTACGTTGCTCAGGTGGCTATGGGCGCCAACCCCGCTCAGACCATCAAGGCCATTGCTGAAGCTGAAGCTTACCCCGGACCCTCCCTCATCATCGGCTACGCACCCTGTGAAATGCACTCCATCAAGGGCGGCATGATCAACTGCCAGGCTGAAATGAAGAAGGCTGTGGATTGCGGTTACTGGAACCTCTTCCGCTTCAACCCCGAAGCCGACAAGAAGTTCGTCCTCGACTCCAAGAAGCCCGCCGGCGGCTATCAGGAATTCCTGATGAACGAAGCTCGTTACAGCCGTCTGACCCGCGAATTCCCGGATCGTGCTACCGAACTGTTTGCCCGCAACGAAGCCGAAGCTATGGCTCGCTACGAGCATCTTGAAAAGCTGGTTGCTCTCTACTCCGCTGAATAATCGGAATAGAAAACCTTCCAAACAAATCAAGGCCAGTCCCAAACGGGACTGGCCTTTTTGTACTTTGCCGGGGAAACTCAGATATGGTGAATGCCTCCAATGACGTAGGGGAGATGGGCGGTGTCACTGACCAGGGGCAGGTTGAAGAGCAGACGATCCAAAAGACCGGTACCTCCCGTTTCTGCCACCGAAAGGACCTTGTTGGCGGTGGAATCCTTGTGGAAACCGATTTTGTAGTTTTTGAAGATGGAGTTAAATTTGCCGTCGGCACGGATGGCGATCTGGCAATCGCCGCGCTTGGCGTACCACATGCAGAAGCAGCTGTCCAAAATGGAGGTGACGCCGTCGGCAAAGCGGAAACCGATACCGAAGTGGTCGCTGTAGCAGAAGCTGTACCAGTTGGAACCGGTGTGGTCGTAGAAGCCGCAGCTGTTTTCGTAATCGGTGTAGTCGCAGGTGTAGAGGGGGTGGAGGTTACGCATGGAGTTGCCTGCGGAGCGGATATCCAGACCGATATGCACGTCGGCGATGCGCATATTGGTGAGGGTATTGTCGTAGCCTTCCAAAAGAACGCCAATGGAATCGGGCTTGCCGTTGCCCACAATGTTCACGTTGAAGATATCGCAGTCGGAGGAGGCACTGTTGGCACCCCATTTGATGTGGAGACCTACCTGAACCTGCTTCATGGAAACGTCCCGGATCATGGTTTCCCGGCCGCCGTCAATGGATACGCCTTTGGCAACGCCGCTGCCGTCAAAAATACCACCCACCAGGGAGTAGAAAGAGCCCGGGGTACGGATGTCGTTTGCCGGGTGGGAAGCGCCCAAACGAAGCATAGCCTCGTCGGAATCCCAGCCGGGGGCGGCTTTCAGTGTGGCGAAGTTGTCAAAACGAAGGGCAACACTGCGCTTGGGATCTGCGGGGGTCAGGATGGGCTTGGAGATCAGATAGATACCGTCGGGGAAGTAGAGGGTGCGGTTGGGGTTTTCGTCGATTAAAGCCTGCAGGGCGTCGGACACGTCGGTGGTGCCGTCGGCGGGCAGATAATCGGTGACCAGGATCATGGCTTTACGGGATTCTTCGGAAAACATAAGAAACCTCCTTGAGTAACAGTCGGTTGAGATGTTCCTATTGTAGTACGGCAGACAGGAAATGTCAATAAAAAACCGTCGGGAGCCCCGACGGTTTGGGAAGTATCGTTGATTTTAAAAGGCCCAGTTGCCATCCCGGAAGATGGGGTAGAGCTTGCCGTCCTTGTCCTTTGCATCGACGGACAGGTCGGGGGAGCCAATCATGAAGTCCACGTGGATGATGGAGTCATTGATGCCCAGTTCCCGGCATTCTTCCAGGGTCTTGTTGCCAAAGTCCTGAATGGTGTTTTCAAAACCGGCACCCAGGGCCAGGTGGCAACAGGCGTTTTCGTCAAACAGGGTGTCAAAGAAGGTGATACCCGAGTTCTGGATGGGGGAGTCATAGGGAACCAGAGCACATTCGCCAAGATAGCAGGCATTTTCGTCCATGCTGATCATGGTGCGCAGGAGTTCTTCGTTCTTTTCGGCCTTGCAATCCACAACCTTGCCTTCGTGGAAGGTCAGGGAGAAGTTTTCGATCATCTGACCGCGGTAGGAAAGGGGGCGGGTGGCCACCACGGTACCTTCTGCAAGACCCTTCTTGGGGGAGGTGAAGACTTCCTCGGAGGGAATGTTGGGGTTGAATTCCACGCCGCCCAGGGTGTCTTCCGAACCGCCTAAGAAGCTGCCTTCGGGGATCAGACCAACGGTGAAATCGGTGCCGTTTGCCGAGTGGTAGATCAGTTCCACGGGGGCGATCTTATTGAGGTATTCGCACCGCTTTGCCAGGTCGGCATTGTGGGCTTCCCAATCGGCCACCGGATCGTTGCCGTCGGCTCTGGCGGTGTAAAGAATCATTTCCCAAAGCTTTTCCACGGCGGCGCCTACACGCAGTTCGGGGAAGACCTTTTTGGCCCATTTGGCGCCGGGAACCGCAGCGATACACCACTGGTACTTGTTTTCCATCTTGTCGCGCAGGGGCTTAATGATGGGGTAAAGGGCTTGCTGTGCCTTGGCCATCTTCTTCTGATCCACACCGGCCATACCTTCGGGGTCGGAGGAGTCGATGTAAATGCGGGCGGGCAGGGTGTCCACGTAGTGCTCGAAACGCTTAATTTCCCACTCCTCCATGGTGGAAAGGGTTTTCAGGGAGGCGTAGCGATAGGTGGACTTGGTCAGGGGCTGGTAGCTCCAATCCACACGGACCCGGCGGGCGCCGGCACGGTAGCATTCATCCACTACCATCTTCACAAATTCCGGCTGATCCAGTTCGGCGGTGATGATTACGTCCTGTCCCTTCTGGACGTTGGCACCCTTTCGGGCAATCAGGCGGGCATACTTCTGCAATACGGTCTTTTTCATGGGTTACTCCTTCGTGATAAGTGATTTATTCGGCAAAGAAATGAGCTTCTACCTGGGCACACAGCTCGTGGTAGATCGGCAGGTGATATTCCTGCACCTGGTAGGTTTCGGTGGCGGGTACGGCAATGGTCATGTCGCAAATGCTTTTCAGCTTGCCGCCTGCGGCACCGGTCAGCGCCACGGTGGTGAGCCCCAGGGCGTTTGC
>JAFYNU010000380.1 GCA_017547975.1 Clostridia bacterium | reverse complement strand
TTTTATTATGAATCCGAAGACTATTACGAATCCCAGCTCCCCGAAGAACTATTCTACAAAGATGCCCATCGCATTATGGAATACTACCTGAGCGCCGTCCGTCCTCTTCGTCATAATATTATTCCGCAAATTGACGATTCCTCTGCATACCGTTTATCCAATACCAATCTCCGCTACAAGTTAATCGGGCCCACCGATTTTCTCCTTCTGTACAATGACGCCAGTCTTCCTTACGATGCGCAAAATGCTCCCCTGATTTATTCCTTCAAGCTGGAAAATGGTAAGCTAATTGATAAAGGCCCTCGATACAATAATTTGTGCTACAACTTAATCGCCTACGTGGATACCGACTATCCTGTTGCCGATCACTATTTTGCGCAGGACCTCCGAACACAATTCGGCTATTCTATGCGCTATATCATTTATCCAATCGGGTTTGCTTCCCTTTTGCTATTTTTCTTCTTTCTCATCATGAGCCTATCCCTTGCCGGACGCAGACCCAATCGGGATGATCTGGTTCCCGGCATATTTCGCCACATTCCCAGTGATTTTTGGCTTCTCGGTTGCGGTCTCTTTTTCGGCGTATTTCTATTCCTGTATCAGGACACTTATCATTCTTTCTGCGCCTTTTTTGAAATGTCTCTTGATCTATACCCCTCCATCTGGGGATTTATCCTTTGCTCCCTATGTGCCATCTTTCTTCTATTCAGTATTCTTGAAATTGCCGTACGCATTAAGACCCGGACCCTATTCAAGAATTCTCTTCTCTTTCATCCTTCCCATTTTCTATATAAAAGACTTGGCACTCTCGCCAAAGCCCTCAAGTCTTACTTCACCCGACTTCCTCTTGTTGCGAAAACAAGTCTTTTCATCATTATCATTACCACCATCGAACTTGCCTTTATGGTGGCATGTCAACAAAATTTTGATCTGCTCATGATCTGCTGGTTCGTGGAGAAATTCTTTTTGGTACCTCTGATCATTTACATATCAATTTCTTTGTACACCCTTCAAAAAGCCGGCAACGCTCTTGCTTCCGGTAATCTGTCCTACAAGACAAATACCGAACACTTGATTTGGGATTTCAAGGATTATGCCGAGAACCTCAATAACATCGGTGTTGGCATGGCAGCTGCCGTGGAAAAGCGTCTCCAGAGTGAGCGAATGAAAACCGAGCTCATCACCAACATTTCCCACGATATCAAGACACCTATCACTTCTCTGATCAATTATGCAGGGTTGATTGCCTCCACCCCCTGTGACTCCCCTGTCCACGCAGAATACGCAGAGGTTTTGACCCGGAAATCCGAACGGCTGAAGCATTTGTTGGAGGACCTGTTGGAAATTTCCAAGGCAGCCACCGGCAACCTGGAGTTGGAGCTTTTGCCATGCAAGGCGAATATTCTCCTTTCCCAGGCAGCCGGCGAATACGAAACCCGTTTACAGGATGCCGATCTGACCCTGATCCTTCAGCAACCGGAGGAAGAATTAACAATTTTAGCTGATAGCAAAAGGATCTGGCGCATATTTGACAACCTTCTCAACAACATCGCCAAATATGCAATGCCAGGCACGCGTGTCTTCCTTTCGCTTGCAAAGCAAGACGATCATGCCGTCTTCACCCTCCGCAACATCTCCCGTGATCAATTGACCGTATCTCCCCAGGAGCTGTTGGAGCGATTTACCAGAGGGGAAACGTCACGTACCACCGACGGCAACGGCCTTGGACTTTCCATTGTATCCACTTTAACCGAGCGAATGGGAGGCTCCATGATATTGGATATTGATGGGGATCTTTTCAAAGTGACCCTTTCATTCCCTTTGCTCCAGGAAACCGAGGAATAATATGAAAAACGTCAAATTACTATTGCTCCCTATTGCTTGCCTTTTGATTTTCCTTTTCGCCGTCACGGCCGGGCCAATATGCAATTACGTTCTCAGCCCCGCATACGTTAAAGACTATTACGGCGATAGCTATCAAGAGCTTCTTCGTCCCACACCGTTGGCGGGATATATCGCCGGCAAGCAGGTCATTTCACAAGCCGATAAAGCATTTTCTTCTTTTCTCGATCGAGAAAGTGCTGAAGCGTGTTTTGGCATGCTTGGCAGGTATTGCATCCACTCCGACTCTTACCCGGAAGCCATCCGCCAAACACATAATCTCCGTATGCTTGCCGCCCATACCAATCACGACAGCGGATACGTTTGGGTTCGATATACGTCGAAGGCCTACGACAGAGAAGGAATCATGGTCACCGGCTCATCCAACGTGTATTCCCGCTGGACCCTTGAACGACAAGATGGCATCTGGGTGGTAACCAGCATCCAGGAGCATCCATAATAAAAAGACGCCTGAAAAGGCGTCTTTCGCTTTATCTTGGATCAATAAAAAAGTGCGGATCTTCCCTCAGAGTCTTCTCTCCTACCTGCCACATGGTCTTCGCATCAATCAAATAACAGGTCGCATTGATCACCTTGCCACAGGTGATTTCCATCTTATCTGCCAGCCGATCATACCGCTGGATGGCAGTTCGAAAATCGTGTCTGCGATAGGTTTTCGAAACGGTATTACCATCATATCCTGTCAAACGGTATTCCAAGGGTTCCGGATGCAGAAGATAGTCGGGCTTCACCAGTTCTTCTACCCCATGCATGGAGGTATTAGGACGAAGTCCACAGCCAAGCATCAAAACCTTGCCTCCATATTTCGGAAGCAGAGCAAAGGGTGACGTTTCTCCCACCGGGGTCTCGGTTTCTATATGACGGGAAAGAATTTCCTCCGCAAACCTACCTACACCGCACACCGAATGGGTTGGGTGCATACTCCGGAGCACGCCGGGACGGGTACGGAAGGTCTCACTGATTTTGCCGATACAGCTCGGACTATCCTTTACCGAAAAGTTCGGGGAATCGGCTGTAACGGTCTCGTAAGACAGTGCCGGAATCAAAAGGGTTCCGTCCTTCAATACTTCAAGCAGGGTATCAATTACCGTATCGGCTCCCCCCTCCACGTATCCCAGCGCGGAAAGCGAGCTATGCATCAGAATCACATCATCCGAGCGAATGCCAAGCGCCCGAAGATCCCGAGCTATCTGTTGATTTACCATATCGTCCTCCGTTTACAGGCTGACCCACTGGAAGGGGGTCTTTTCAGCTCGAATGGCCGCTCCCCGCACGTCCATGATACGGATGGTTTCTTCGTGGGACACCTTTTCCTCTCCGGTTTGCAGGAAGTCGCAGAGTTCCAGAATGAATTCATGGAAGAAATCCGATTTGGCGCTTGCGGAGCTGTTTCCGCCCTCTGCCGCCACGTTCAGGGTAAACACGGCACCATCCAGGAAGCCGGTCATGCTTGCCTGACGGCCGTCGGCAAATGAGAGAAGTACCGTGTGGGATCTTTCTGCCGGAATATACATCACCTTTTCCACAGGAGAATCTATCAGCATCATGATAGGTTCCAGCTGATGGATACAATAGGTTTCGAATGAACTGGATGGACCAACGCTGGTCACTGCCGTTACGCCGTACCGGCAAATATCCCGGTACTCGGCCGCATATCGAAGCGCCGAGGAGGAATAGCAGGGAGTGCCATATCCTTCTGCCACAGCGAAAATACGGCGGGCAGTATCCCCATCCGGGGCAAAGGTTTTATCCACGTAGGTAGGTTTCCCGCTACGGAGAGGAAGCTGGCAAAGTCCTTCGTGCATTTCGGCATTGTCGGGTGACAGCACGATCAGGCAATCGCTCTTTTCCACCACTTCTTCCATGCTGTAGCAACGGGTAATGCCGTATTTTTTGCACCAACCATCTGTGCTGAGACCTCCCTTGGGGCTGTCAATCACAGCGTAGGCATAGGCACCTTCCAATTCCCCGCCCGATGCTTCCTGAATCCAGGCGGGATAATTATTGGCGTGCCATTCGTCCAGATAAAAATCAATGAAGCCAATCTTTTTCATATTTACTTCCCTTCTTATTTTGTCCTTCCCGCAGAAAGGGAGGTTCAATGGTTTCGGAAAACAACATGTGGTAGGCACCCACCTTTCGAAAGGTGTTTCCCATCATCTCGTGTTCACGGTAATCCCGGATAGCATCCATGTCAAACTCTGCCAGGAATAATCCTTCTTCCTCACCGGCCAACAGCAGGGTATTATCCACGCATTTCCCTTCCTTATCCCAACAAATGGGACTGTAAGCGCAGGAGCATCCTGCGTTTTCCCCCGGTGGATTTGCCATAGCCACCCCCACCATATTTTCATAAGCACGGGTGGAAAGAGCGGCAACCCGGGGCTGCATAGATTCGCAATCGTTGGGAACCAGAATCAGCTCGGCTCCCTTCATCATCAAAATCCTGGCGCTTTCGGGGTATTCCCGGTCGTAGCAGATCATGATCCCGATCTTGATTCCGTGGAAATCGGCTACCCTGAACTCTTCCCCGCTTTCCAGACAGAATTCATCCGCGAAATCACAGGTATGTACCTTATCGTACTGCATCAGAATCTTTCCCTGTTTGCTGATGAGAATGGCGGAATTTCGGGGACTTTCACTCCCCCGGGTCAGGGCGGTTACCACCACACCAATCCGGTTTCGTTTTGCCATGGCACAGACCACATCCAGCCATTCCCCGGAAGAGGGCAACACGTCCTCATTCTTTGCGGGCAGTTCATAGCCGGTCATGTAACACTCCGGGATGAGAAGCAGGTCGGCACCCATTCGGGCGGCCTCCTCCATTTCACATTCCAGACTCCACAGATTGCGGGCGATGTTCCAGGGTTCTGATCGTTTTTGCAGAACTGCAATTCGAAATATCATACGTTTCTCCTTACGGCTTGATGGCCCGTGTGGCCAGGAAGGTGGGAATATTCATTTCGTGAAGCTTCCCGGACCCATTGGTATCCTCATAAAGATGGGTCAGAACCAATCCGGCTTCCAGCTGTCCCCCAAGCTGTTCTTCCAGGCTGTGGGAGAATTGAACGCCGCTGTCGTCCTCGCTTAATAGACGCATCAATTCGGGATCCTTCAAGGGGTTAAAGGGCAGGGAATTGACAATCCTGGTTTCGTCCTTGAAGTCCACCATGAAGTTGATGAAGTAATCCACCCCGGCAATCAGCAGGCCGCCGTGCTTCAGAATACGGTAACACTCCCGCCAAATGGGCTTGACCTCCTCCACGTAGCAGTTGGAAACCGGGTGAAAGATAATGTCGAAGCTTTCATCGGGGAACGGCAGGGGTTTTGTCATGTCTGCCCGGATGATATCGATGTGGTATCCTTCCCTATCTGCCACCATGCGTTCGCTTTCCAGCTGGCGGGGAGAATAGTCCAAAACGGTACATTCGGCACCGCATGCGGCAAAAATGGGCATTTGTTGGCCGCCGCCGCTGGCAAGTCCCAGTAGCTTTTTACCCCGAAGATCACCAAACCATTCCTTAGGTACCGGTTTGGTGGGGGTCAGAACCACCTCCCACTCCCCGTTTTTTGCCTTTACAAAGGTTTCATGGTCAATGGGGATCCCCCATTCCCATCCTTCCTCCACCCAGCCGTCGATGGTTTTGGCGTTAATATCCTGATAATTCATTTTATTTCCTTTCTATATCCAGGGTCATTTCGATATGAGGGATTCCATCCTCCAAAAATTCATCGGAGGACTGTCGGAATCCATGCTTTTCATAAACCCCGCGGGCGTAGGTTTGAGCCTCCAGCTTGATGACCCTCGCACCAAACCGTTCCACGGCGGTCTTGATCCCCGCTTCCAGGATGATATTGGCATATCCCTTTCCCCGAATGGTAGTCAAAACCCGTCCGATGGCCACCTCGTCAAAGGTAACCCCCTTTTCCAAGACACGCAGATAGGCAAGGATTTCCCCATTGTCCCACAGGGTGACGTGATAAGCCTTAGCGTCCTTTCCATCCATGTCCAGAAAAACGCAATTCTGCTCCACCACGAATACCGCCGAGCGAACCCGCAGGATCTCATAAAGCTCCGTCGGCGTCAGTTCGGTATAATGCTTGATAACAAGTTCCATATTCATTCTCCCAAAAAGCGTTGGGCTTCACAAAACAGCTTTGGGGTCACGTTGGGGTAAGTCAAATTCTCCGGCAGGGCTTCAAATAAGCGCACCTCCGCCATTTCGCTTTCGGGAAGCTCTCCAAGCGCCCGTACCCTCGCCAGATACACCGCTCCATAAGCACTTCCCCTGGTATCATACCCCAGGTAATCGCACACGGAAATAACGTCCGCCTCGGTAACGCCCGACTCTTCGAAAAGCTCCCGTTTCGCCGCATCCAGCGGCGTCTCCCCTGCTTCAATATGGCCCCCCTGGGTTTCCCAGCTATCCCGGTCTTTTCGCCGGCTCAAAAGGATTTTCCCCTGATAATAGGAGCAAACCACCACAAACATATAGTCGTTCCAGATTCCGGCGGGATAGATTTTACATTGCAATTCCCTATTCATGTCACGCCGCCTTGATTTGCTTCTTTGTTTTGATGGTAGCGGCGTATGCACTATTCAAGAGACCCAATACCGCCGAACAGATAAAGAGGGTTTCGATCCCCAGAGCTTCCCAGATCCATCCGCCAAACAGCGCAATGAAAATGGTGATTACGTGGTTGATGGAAACACCGGTGGAAATGGTTGCCTTAAACTCATCCTGATTGTCCGAAAGATCCTGAACGTACAGGTTGGTTGCCATGGATGCCATGGAGATGATAGCATCCAAAACATAGTTTGCGCAGCACACGATATACGTCACTTCCATGGGGAAAATACGATGGGCAAAGCCATAGAAGAAACAGACGATCACCAAAATCAAGGTGTCGGCCACCATAACTTTTTTGTAACCAATCCTGTCGATGATTTTACCCACCAACGGCGCAGCAAAGAAACCAACTACCGAGGTAATGGCAAATAACAGGCTGATCATGGCGGTGTTGGCACCGTAAAAGAGGATCAGTACATAGGGCCCGAAGGTGATGAACACCTGCTTACGGGCGCCATAGAACATTTCCAGCATATAATATTTTCTGTACTTTTTATTGAAGTAAAAACGTCTTTTGTTTTCATCGGTCTGGCTTTTACCGGTAATGCGAAGCGAGCTTACCATGCTGATTCCCGCCAGAATGGCCGCCAGCGCGAAAAACAGCGTGTAGGGTTGTTCCCCGGTCGCAAAGGTAAAAGCCGCCACAATGACCATATAGCCCACCAGCGTGCCGATCTGACTGCTGGAGTTCTGAATGCCAAGGGCACGGCCTCCGTGTCCCTCTCTGGCATACTGCAGGGAGATGGTGCTTTTCATCCCAAGCTGGATGTGTTCCCCCAGGGAGTAGGTACAAATGGCCAGGGTTGCCAAAACCTTTGTAGGGGGCAACAGGGCATGCATACCCATGCCCGCCAGCATGATCACCGCACCCACCTTGTAAAGCGATTCCGCCGACAGCATATAAAACGCCGCCAGAATGAAAACCAGGGCAATGCCCGGCAGTTCCCGGA
>JAFYNU010000379.1 GCA_017547975.1 Clostridia bacterium | reverse complement strand
TTTATTCGGATATTTCTGCCCACTCGTCGTAGAGGGCTTCCAGTTGGTTCCCCTTTTCCTCCCGGTCGGCAAGCAGGGGCAGGAGGGCCAGGTGGTCCTTGGCGTTTTCCTCGATGGCGGCGTCCAGGCCGGCGATTTCCTCCTCCAGGGCGGCAATCTGCCGTTCCAGGGCGTTGGCCCGCTTCTTGTCGGCGCGGCGGCGTTTTTCGGCCTCATAGACCTCGTTCACCGGGCGTTCGGCCTTCTTTTCCGCCTTGACCATGGGTTTTTGCTCCTTTTCCACGGCTTCCCGCCTGGCGAGGTCGATCTGGTATTCCTCGAAGGTGCCGGGGAAATCCCGAAGGCCCCCCTCCTCCAGGGAGAGGATGCGGGTGGCAAACCGGTTGATGAAGTAGCGGTCGTGGGACACGAAAAGCAGGGTGCCGTCGTAGGATTCCAGGGCTTCCTCCAGCCATTCGCAGGAGGCAATGTCCAGGTGGTTGGTGGGTTCGTCCAGAATCAACAGGTTCACCTCGGCATACATGAGGATGCAAAGCCGAAGCCGGCTCCGCTCCCCGCCGGAAAGGTCCCCCACCATTTTGAACACGTCTTCCCCGATGAAATGATAGGTACCCAGCCGATTCCGGGCCATGGGCTCGGTGATGCCCAATGCGGCCACGGTTTCCTCCAAAACCGAGTTATATTCATTGATAAAGGTGACCTTCTGGGGCAGATAGGCCATGTGGATATTGCTTCCCCAGCGGATACGGCCGGTGTCGGGCTTTTCCTCCTCCAGAAGGATCTTTAAGAAGGTGGTCTTGCCCGACCCGTTGTCCCCGATGAGGGCAATCGATTCGTCCTTTTTGATGTCGAAGGTCACGTCGGAAAAGAGAGTGCGGCTGCCGTAGGACTTGCCGATCTCCCGGATGTAGGCCACGTCGTTTCCCGAGCGGCCCGAATCCTTGAAGGTGCCGTTCATGCCCCGGGCTTCCCGGACCCGCTCCACGGCGTTTTCCTTCAGCTTTTCGATGCGGCGTTCCAGAGCCAGGGCCCGGCGCATCATCTTGCTGTTGCCCATACCCCAGCCGTGCATCCGCTTGGCGGTGAATTCCAGGCGGTTGATCTCCCGCTGTTCCTTTTCGTACATGCGGCGTTGAAGCTCCAGCCGGGCCTCCTTTTCGGTGGCGTAGAAGGAGTAGTTGCCGTCGTAGACGTCGTTATGGAGGTTTTCGATTTCGATGGTCATGTCGGTGACCTTATCCAGGAAATAGCGGTCGTGGGACACCACCATGACGGTACCCTTGAAGCCTTCCAGGAAGTTTTCCAGCCATTGGATGGAGGCCATGTCCAGGTGGTTGGTGGGCTCGTCCAGAAGCAGGATGTCGGTTTTTTCCAGGATCAGCCGGGCCAGGTTCACCCGGGTCTGTTCCCCGCCGGAAAGGAGGGCAAAGCGCTTTTCCCGCATTTCCTTGCCAATATGCAAGCCCTCGCAAACCCGGTTCAGGTCGGTTTCGGTTTCGTAGCCCCCCTTGATTTCGTAGGCCACGGTCAGCTCCCCGTAGCGGCGCATGGCGTAGGGGTCCCCCTCTGCCATGGGGCCTTCCAGTTCGGCCATTTCCCGGGCAATGGCATCCACCTCGTAAAAAGCCGAGCGGAGCACCCCCTCCACCGTGTCGCCCGAGGCAAAACGGGGGGTCTGGTCCAGAATGCCCACCTTTTTTTCCCTGGGAATCACAACCGAGCCGGTTTCAAAGCCGTATTCCCCGGTGATGACCCGGAAGAGGGTGGTCTTTCCGCAGCCGTTTTTGCCCACCAGCCCTGCGTGGCGGCCCTCGTATATTTCAAAATTGATATCCAGCAAAATGGGGGTATCGCCAAAGTATTTGTCCATTTTGGCGACGGCAATATCCACCATGGTTTCATCCTCCCGAAAAATTACACAGTTGGGTATAGTATAACCGAAAGACAGCCGATTGTCAATCGGGTGGTTTTCGGTTATATTGGATTTGTCAATTATCGGTCGGCAATCGCCCATTTTTCCGGCTTTGTCAATTGACAAAAGGCCGAAAATATGATATACTATCAAAAAAGTTGTGTCTTTCAAAAGGCGCAGTCCTGTCTTCCTGCGGTGGATTTTTGATTTTTCCTGTGATTCCGCCGCCTTTGCCGGCCTTTCGCGGCCGAAATCAGGGGCTCAAGGGGATGCTTTTCGGGTATACTATCCCAAAAAGGCAAACCGGCCCGTATGTTGAAAGAGGGATCGATTTTGGTTCAATATCATATTACCGGGGGAAAACCCCTGCGGGGAACCGTCCCCATCAGCGGCTTCAAAAACGCCGCCGACGGCATTCTTCCCGCCGCCATCATGTGCGATGGCGAAGTTCACATTGAAAACGTACCCTGCATCAAGGACGTGCTTTTGTGGCTGGACATGTTCCGCCAGATGGATGTGAAGGTCACCCCCCAGGGGAGTAACGCCTTCACCATCGATGCCACCTGCGTGAATACCGAAAACCCGCCCTACGACCTGAT
>JAFYNU010000378.1 GCA_017547975.1 Clostridia bacterium | reverse complement strand
CGTAGCCCCCGGCCTTTTCAATCCCCAGGGCCAGGGTGTAGGCGGTGGCCAACACGTCGGCCCCGGCAAAGGCCCGGTCGGAGAGGATATACCCCCGATCCACTCCCAGGGAGTAGGCTTCCCGCATGATCTTTTCCGCCTGGGGCGGGCCCATGGTCATTACCGAGACCTGTCCCCCCGCCTCCTCCCGCAATTGGAGGGCAGTTTCAATGGCAAAGAGATCGTATGGATTCATTTTGGATGCGGCACCGTTTCGCTTCAGCACCCCGGTCACCGGATCCACTTCCACCTTGTTGGATGCGGGGACCTGTTTGATCAGTACCAGAATGTTCATAATTTCGGCCCTTTCCGAATGTTTTCAATCTATTTATTCCCGTCCATCGGGATACAAGCAGGCATATATCGCCGCCGAGGCGGCTTCCAGCTGGGCTTCGGTGGGTTCTGCCGTGGTGACACGCTGGACGATGGCACCGATTTTGGCCACAAACCCCTTGTCCCCCCGCATGAGGGCTTCGTAGGCCGCGCCGATGGCCCCCAAAAGCAACACAAGTCCCGCCCCATCCCGCAGATTTTCCGGCAGGAAGGGCAGTATCAGCCCCTCCGCCAGGGCGTAGGCACTCAATGCCCCCACCGCCAGGGAGGTACCGCACCGGGGATGGATGCGGGATTGCTTTTTGGCGTTTTCGGGAATGGGCGCAATTCCCAGATCGGTGCAATGCACCGTTTTGTGTTCCGCGCCATGGAAAGACCGGATCTTTTTCCCCATGGGGGAAACGGCCAGCAGACCCAAGAGGGCGGCGGTAACAACAAGATCGCACCCGCCTGCAAGCATGCCCGCCGTTCTGGGATGCATTCCCTCCGCAAGCTTTTCCCAAAGGAAGCTGTACCCCGCCATGACACCCCCTGTGGCAAGCAGGGTCCCCGCCGCCGTCAGAATGCCGGGCAGCAGGCTTTCCCCGGCGCTTTGTTTCAGCCTGATCACCTTGCCGGTGGCCTTTGCCATGGTCACCAGGGAACAGCCCAGGCTGGTAACCCCCCGGAGCACCGGGGTCTTGACGGGATTCTTCACCGTTTCAAAGGAGGCACTTCGCACCATGCCGATTTCGTCCAGGATGGCGACCCCCGCCCGATTTCCATGGAGCATCATCACGCCCCCGGGGATGGCCGCCCCACCGACACGCACCTTCATTACCCATTACCTCCTGTGGATTTCTTGATACCAGTATAACATAATCGGTGATTCTTGTAAAAGCTTTTTTGATAACTTTACCAACTTCCATGGGATCGGGCAAAAGGCCGTTCCTTCTTCATGCACAAAAATAGCCCTTTTCAAGCGTTTCGCTCTGTGCTATAATGAAAATAAAAAGACAATTTGAGGTAATCCATGACAAAGGTCAAGATGTTTTTCGAAAAACTGCAGCTGCCCCAAAACAAGCTCCTGCTGCTTTTCGCCCTGGAAGGGATGTTACTCCAATACGTCACCTCCCTCAACAGCTTCGGCAACAACCTTTACGCCACCAACCTGGGGGCCACCGACGCCCAAATCTCCTTCAACCAAATGATCCCCAACCTGGTGGCGGTCATTTTGATGCTCCCCTTCGGAATTCTTTCCGACCGGATGCACTCGGCAAAAACCGTCCCGGTGGCGATGCTCCTTTTCATGGGGTGTATGTACCTGGGATTTGGCACCGTGCCGGTTTTGGGGGAGAGCCGGATGATCTTCTACTTCATTTTCCTGGCCCTCACCGCCGGGCTGGTGGCCGCCTACAACGCCCAATGGCAAAACCTGTTTGCCGCGGCGGTGGCCCCTCCCCTGCAGAACAACACCCACGCCTTCCGCTCCCGCTTCATGTTCGTTATCGGCACCGTCACCCCCCTGCTTTGCGGCAACGCCATGGCACGGTTTGCCGAGACCGATGGGAAGCTGATGGTTCTTCGCATCTTCTATTACCTTTCTGCCGCCTTCCTTTTCCTACAGGCCTTTATTCTGTCCCGCCTGGAGGTGGCTCCCAACGTAACCACCGGCAAGCGCTTCTCGCTCTCCGACCTGATGGAGGTATTCCCCGACCTGGCAAAAAACAAAAAGTTTCTCTTCTTCTTTGGCTGCGTCCTCTTTTTCTACACCGGTTGGCACCTGGACTGGTCCATGTGGTACATTGGCGAAACCCAGTACGTGGGCTACACCGAAGCCCACCTGAGCTATTTCAACGCTCTTTGCTCGGTATTCCAGCTTTTGGGGCTTGGTTTCTGGGCCAAAATGAACGTCAAAAAGAGCATCCACTTCTCCATCATTTTCGGCTTTGCTTCGCTGATGCTCTGTCCCCCCACCATTATGGCGGCCGCCCTGATGGGCGGGCAGGCGGGCGTCTGGTTCTTCATGCTGTTCGGTTCGGCCCTGAACTTCCCCCAGGCCTGCATCGGTCTTTGTGTCCTGCAAATGCTTTTGGGCTCCATTGGGGAAAAGAACCGGGCTTTGACCATCAGCCTTTATACCATGGCCATCACCCTTTCCAACAGCATCATGCCCTACCTGGGGGTCCAGCTTTACAATGCCCTGGGGGCCGACCTGCGGGCCTTCTACATTTTCAATTCCATCGCCTGGGTATGGCGCATCTGCTCCACCAGCCTTTTCATCTGGCGCTATCGGCTTTATAAGAAAAATCATCCTCTGATGGTGTAAAAAAAAGAGGGAGACGCTTCTTTACGAAGTGTCTCCCTCGTGCCATTTTCCTTTCTTATTCCCAATCTTCCCGGAAGAAGGCCCGGGTGTGGGCTTCCTCTCCGGCCCCATCGTACACGTTCACCCGGAAGTAGGAGGGCAGACGCTTTTCCCCGACCTCACCCGATTTGACCAGGTAATCCGACAGGTCGAAGGCCGCTTCGGTCAGGCCGTCCCCCCGATTGCACCAGCGCACCCGGCGTTCGGTAATCACTTCGATCTTTGCGGCGGGGCTGGTTTTCACGTGCAGAACGCCGTCCTCCAGATAAAGCTCCTCAATGGCAGGGCCGGAGGAGGCATAAAAGTCTCCCTTTTCCAGGGCATCCATGATTTTTCCATATTCCAGGGCTTCCGCCTTGATCATCACGTAGCCGCCGAAACAGTCGTGCAGGGTTTCCTTGCCGGCATGGGCATCGTCCGCCGCCACCGGGAAAACCCGTTCCCCCAGGTGCAGCAGGTCGTCGATGGGCTGCATGGTGTCAGGGTACCCCGCCCGGACGCAGCCGGTGTTGTAGCATTCCACACCCCATAGACCCTTCAGGTCCTTATAATCCCGATAGTCCTGCAGGGACCAGTTGGGATGATTGTAGCAAACCAGGAAGCCATCCTCCTTTGCCCGGGCAATCAGGGCATTCAGCGATTCTGCCCCATATTCCCGGGGCCACTCCACCGCCTTGGCTTCCTCCGACAGATACTTTTCCGCATGGGGCGGCCACAGGCGGGACATGGTGAATACCGGGGACAGGTCCTTTGCCGGGTCCTTGGCATAAAGATTCATGTGATAGGTCTGTTCAAAGGGGAATCCCCCTTCGGTGGGACCGAAGTTGGTGGCAATTTCGTAGGAGGTGATGGCCACAAAATCCTCGTCGGTCAGTTCGGGATGGGGCACCAGGGCTTCGTGGTCGGTAAAGGCCACCACCGAATAACCCCGTTTCTTATATTCCTCCTTGGTTTCCTCCGGGGTCATGCTCCCATCGGAAATCATGGTATGCATGTGCAGATTGGCTTTGTAAAAACTGCCATCCTTGGGCAACAGGTAGGTTTTCATGGTTCTTTTCCTCTTTCGTCAAAATCAGGGTTCATCCACCTGTAATATAGCACAAGCCGCCGGTCTTTTCAAGAGAAACGTCAAAACATTTTCGAAGCCTTAGCCCTCTGCCAGGGGGTGTTGGCGGCCGGTGTGGTCCATGGTGTATTGGTTTTTGTAGATCATATCCGCCACCCCCACCAGCTCATACCCCTGACTCTGCAGACCCTCGATGATAGCCGGCAGGGCCTCCGGAGTGTGAAGGGCCGCATTGTGGAAAAGGACGATGGAGCCGTTTTTTGCCCCATCCAGTACCCGTCTGGTAATTTCGGCCGCACTCAAATCCTTCCAATCCAGGCTATCCACGTCCCATTGGATGGTGTAGTAGCCGGCACTATGCATGGCCTCCACCACCGCGGCATTGTAATCCCCATAGGGCGGCCGGAACAAATTGGGTTTGATTCCGGTAATTCCTCGGATCGCCTCGCTCGCCCGGTGGACGTCCTGAACCATTTCCGCCGAGGAAAGCCCGGTGTAGTGCCGATGGTCGTAGGAATGATTCATCACGTCGTGGCCCGCATCGTGGAGAGCCCTGACCGATTCGGGGTATTTTTCCGCCCATTGTCCGATGACGAAGAAGGTGGCCTTTACCCCATATCGGTCCAGAATATCGATCAGCGTTTCGGTATCCTCATTGCCCCAGGCGGCGTCGAAGGTCAGGGCAATCTGCTTTTTCCCCTCCGGCAGTTCCACCGAATAGATGGGCAGATCCAGCCTTGCCGCCACCGGCTCCACCTTATGGTCCAGCCAGGCACTCACCCCGGCAAACACCACCACCAAAAGCACCAGCGACAGGGTCAGCAGTTGGTTTTTCATCTTGGTCGTCATACAAAAAAGCCCCCCTTGACGGTTACTACCCCAAGTATATGACCGTCAAGGGGGGAATTATGTTATGGTTTGTGGGGTAAGATCACCCG
>JAFYNU010000377.1 GCA_017547975.1 Clostridia bacterium | reverse complement strand
TGAAGGAAAAGATTCTGGTGACACCGGTGATTTTCACCAAGGGTCTGGAATTTGACCGGGTGGTCATTCCGGAAGAAATGTTCCGGGATGACCGGCGAAGCTATTACATGGCGGCTACCCGGGCTCTGCACAAGCTGACAGTTATCCGGTGATAACGATGGCGTTATCGGTCAGGTAAAGGTCGGTCAGGGTCATGGGAAGGGAATCCAGATAGCTGTTGATTTTCTGCTGATAAGGCTGGTACAGCGTTTCCGGCAGGGTGTCCAGGGAAATCTCAAAACCTAATATTTCCAGGGAGAGCGGGGTGATGGACACCCCGCTTTCTTTTTGGTAGACGAAGCTGCCGGCGGTGGAAAAGTCGATGGAGGTGGGGTATAGGGCATGGAAGGGCAGGTTGTTTGTTTCGCCCAAAGCCCGTAAATTGACCTTGCCGGATATTTTCAGGGTGGAATCGGCGGAAAAATCCAGTCCTTCCACCTGGAAGGGACTGTTTTTCGGCAGGGAAGCCCGGAGCATATTCAGGGAGTAGCTTTCGCTGACAGTCAAGCAAAATCCGGTTTCGGCCGAAACCTGATTTTGGACGGAGGGGTTAAATTCAGGGGGCGTCTCCTGTTTTTTACAGGCAGAAATCGGAAGAAGAAGGCAAAAAAGCAGCAGGAATAATCGTGTTTTTTTCATGAGATACCTTTCATACAGATTCCGGAGAGCCGATCAATCGCTCGCCGTCAACCCCTTCCACCCGAACATTCAGGATTTTTCCGGAAAGTCCGTCTCCCTTCATGCTGAAGGGGTGGTAGTTTTCGGTGTAGCCGGTAAAGTATCCGTTCTCCTGGGTTTCGAAAAGAACCTGGTAGACGTTACCGATTTTTTCGGATAGGATCTCGCCGGAAATGGAGGTGCAAAGAGCAAGCAGGCTTCGGGCACGGGCCTCTTTTTCACTGCGGGGAATCTGATCCTTCATACGGGCGGCCCGGGTGCCGGTGCGGATGGAGTAGGGGAACACATGTACCTTATCAAACCGGATATCCCGGCAGAAGGCCATGGTTTCCTCAAATTCCTCCTGGGTTTCCCCGGGGAAACCGCATATAATGTCGGTGGTGATGGCGCAATCGGGGAAATATTGACGGAGGCGATTGCAAACCTCCCGGAACAGGGCTGTGTCATATTTGCGGCCCATACGCTTCAGGACCCCATCCGACCCGCTCTGCAGCGAAAGGTGGAAATGGGGGCATACGTTGGGATGGGCGGCCAGGTTCTTGCAAAATTGATCGGTGACAATGCGGGGTTCCAGGGAACCCAGGCGGAGCCGGGTGGTTGGTACTGCGGCGGCAATGGAGGCAATGAGGGTATCCAGAGAGGGGTGCCCCGGAAGGTCCTTGCCGTAGGAAGCAATTTCAATGCCGGTGAGGACGATTTCGGAGAAGCCTTCTTCCGTCAGCCGCCTGGCTTCCGATACGGCAAACGATTCCTCCACCGACCGCACCCGTCCCCGCAGATAGGGGATGATGCAATAGGCGCAGAAGTTGTCGCAACCATCCTCGATTTTCAGCAAAGCCCGGGTTCGGCCATCCAGATTTCCGGCGGGCAGAGTTTCAAAACCCGCAAAATCCGAAAAGACGGTTTTCCCCACAGCTTTTTCAAATACCGCTTTCAGGAAAGCCCGGTGATCCTTGTTGTCCCCCACCAGGTCGGCGTCCCCTGCTTCCAGAAGTTCCCTGGCGGCCAGCTGGCTGTAGCAACCGCAGGCGGCGACCAGAGCATCCGGATTGCGTTTTCGGGCGGCCCGCATTTCCTGCCGGCTCTTTTTCCCGGCGTTGGAGGTGACGGCACAGCTGTTTACTATATATATATCCGAAAAGTCGTCGGATGATACCACGTCAAACCCGGCTTCCCGGCATAAAAGTTCCATGGCCTGGGTTTCGAATTGGTTGGCCTTGCAACCAAGGGTGATAAAGGCGATTTTGCTCATAACTCCTCCTGCGATTGGCAGAGTTGCAC
>JAFYNU010000376.1 GCA_017547975.1 Clostridia bacterium | reverse complement strand
GGGCAGAAGGGCTTTGCTTCGGCGGCGGTGATCTCCGCCGCCTGGGCTCTGGGGGAATCGGGGGTAACCGCGAAGAAATGGTCGGCAAGGCGCGCGACTTCGGTAACGCAGTAGGCGTGATCCTTGTCCCCAAGGATGCCCATGATGATGATCTTTTTCTTATCGGCAAAGAATTTTTTGAGCATGGCGGTGACCGCATCCACGCAATCGGGGTTGTGGGCGGCGTCAATATAAAAGTCCGGCCCGATCTTTTCAAACCGGCCTCCGAATTGGGCCGAAGCCAATGCGCCCGGCAGGGCGTCAAGGAGAGCGGGGTAGCTTTCGGCAAGATGGGTGATTCCTTCGATCACCGAAAGGGAATTTTTCACGATATGTTCCCCGGGGATTCCCAGGTGATAAGCCTTTCCCTTGTAGGTGAAGTCGCTTCCCTCAGGTCCCAGGTTCTCGATTTCCAGGGCGGCAATATCCGGGGTGATCAGCGGGCTTCCCCGCTTTTCGGCCTCTTCGGCGATAACCCGGGCGGCGCCGGGACGCTGGGCGGCGTAGCTCACCACCGGACAGCCGGGCTTGATGATACCGCACTTTTCAAAGGCGATCTCTTCAATGGTTTCCCCCAATATGCCGGTGTGATCGAGACCGATGTAGCCAATCACCGACAGCAGGGGGGAGGTGATCACGTTGGTGGCGTCGAAACGGCCCCCAAGGCCCACCTCAAGCACCACAAAATCACACCCTTCCCGGGCGCAGTAGTCCATGGCCAGGGCGGTTTCAAATTCAAATTCGGTGACCGGAGCGCCGGTGAGCTCTTCGGTCTTTTTTGCCAGGGGCAGGAGCTTTTCCACCCCGGCGGCAAGCGCCTCCTTGGGAATCAGGTTCCGGTCGATCTGGATGCGCTCCCTGAAATCCTCCACAAAGGGGGAAATATAGAGCCCGGTTTTGTAGCCTGCCCGGGTGAGGACGGCGGCGGTCATGGCGCAGGTGGAGCCCTTGCCGTTGGTGCCGGCCACGTGGATGAATTTCAGCTTTTCTTGGGGATTCCCCAGGAGGGAAAGCAGGGTCTCAACGCGGGAAAGCCCCAAAACAGACCCGAATCGTTTCAGGGAATGAATGGCTTCCAATGCCTTTTCGTACGTCATGGCGTTTACCTCCTTGGGAATCGTCAAGATAATGTGACCCCGGCTCCCGGTGGGGGAGCCGGGGAAAAACGGTTGGAAGTACTTCAGGGCGGCGATAGAGGCCAAAACACCGTCACGGGTGGCTTCGGCCTTGGCAAGCTTGGCCTTTTCGCCCTCCACCACAGCGGCAGGAGCCTTGGCAACGAATCCGGGATTGTCCAGCTTCCGGCGGATGAAGGCGATGTCGCTTTCGGCCTTGGCCAGTTCCTTTTCCAGGCGGGCCAGTTCCTTTTCCTTGTCCACCAGGTCGTTCATGGGCATGTAGAAGGTGGCGTCGGCGGTGACGGCGGAAACCATGGAAGCGGCGTCGGCGGGGGCGGCGTCGGTCAGTTCACAGCTTGCGGCGGAGGCCAGCCGTTCAAAGTAGGGGGCGCTGTCACCGAAGGTGGCGCTGTCGCCCGACACGATGATCAGGTGGGCCTTCCGGGAGGGGGGAACGTTCAGCTCGGCCCGGCGGTTGCGGATGGCGCGGATGCCGGCCATCAGGCTTTCGCACTTGGCCACCGCTTCGGGGAAGTCCAGAGCGGGGTCGGCGGTGGGCCAGGCGGCGGAGATCAGCATGCCTTCCTCGGCGTGGGGCAGGGCGGCGTAAATTTCCTCGGTAATGAAGGGCATGAAGGGGTGCAGGAGCTTGAGAATCTGGGTCAGGACGTAAACCAGAACCCGGGAAGCGTTGGCGCTTTCGGGGGTGCCCTGGCGCATCTTGGTCAGTTCGATGAACCAGTCGCAGTACTGGGTCCAGATGAAGTCGTAAAGCTTACCGGCGGCAACGCCCAGCTCGTACTTTTCAATGTTTTCGGTGACTTCCCGGATCAGGTTGTTCACACCGGTGAGGATCCACTTGTCCTCGGTGGTGAGCTTGTCGGCTTCGGGCAGGGTGCAAT